>JBIIDJ010000141.1:0-4435 GCA_044238415.1 Novosphingobium sp. | reverse complement strand
CCGCGCCGGGTCCGGTGGGCTGCGTCATAACCCTTAGGCGTTAAACGCTAAGAGGGCATACCGATGGAACGACGCCGTACGATTGCACTAGTCGACAGCAACTTTCGCCGTCGCGCAGCGATGAGCCATTCGCTCGCTGGCAGCGGCGTCCACGTCGAACCCTTTGAGACCATCGACGAACTGGTCGCCAGCTGGCCCCAGGCGGACGCACTGCTGGTAGAGGATCGCGATGAAACGATCCCGGAGCTGGTGACGCTGATGTCGGATTCCGGCAACTGGCTGCCGCTTATCGCATTTGCCGAAACGCCTTCGCCCGACCGTATCGTCAGGGCAGTGTTGGCCGGTGCGGTCGACTATCTCAGCTGGCCATGCGAACCGGCGCAAGTGATCGGCGCACTGATCGGCGCGGAATCGACCGGCGCTGCGCTGGGCAGCCTCAAACTGCGCGAAGCTCGCGCCCGCAGCCGGGTTCAAAAGCTTACCCGCCGGGAGCGGGAGGTGCTGGCCGGTGTGGCCGGCGGCCTGTCCAACCGGATGATTGGCGAGCAGCTTGAGATCAGCCCGCGTACGGTCGAAATTCACCGCGCCAACATGCTGACTAAAATGGGCGCGCAGCACACTTCTGAAGCCATCCGGATTGCCATTGAGGCTTCCCTGGTGGCCTGATCTAGGCGACCATTCTGGTCAGCCAACAGACTGGCCTCCTTGCTCGACCCGGCAAGGAGGCCTTTTTGATTAGGGGTTTGTCCTGAAAGCCTGCAAAGCTAACAGTCAAGATTTTGGCCGCTAGACAGATCGGGCGCGGTCTCCCGCGCGGTTCTGGAGGGTCACCACTCCCAGTCCCGATTTGTGCCCCGGCGTGCAGCAGTCGCGCCGGGGCATTTTCATAGCCTGGCGAGCCGCACAAAAAAGGGCCCCGGACTTGCGTCCGAGGCCCCCACGTCCCTCCCAGGACTAATCGTTTCGCGCTTAGAACCGGAAGCCGGCGGCCAGGCCGTAGCGGCGCGGTTCGAGCGTGAAGATGTTGGTGAAGTTGCCCGAGGACTGGTCGGTCACGTAAAGGCCCGTGATCGAATCTTTATCGAACAGGTTCTGCACCCAGATCCGGGCAAACCACTTCTTGTCCGGCCCATCGAGCTGGAGCTGCGCATTGACCTGCGTGAAGCTCGGGATCTCGTTGACCGTGCCGTTGAAAATGTTGCCGTAGGTCTTGCCGGTATAGATGAAGTCCGCACGCGGGGTCAGGGTCATGTCCCCAATCGCGGCCTCATACTGAGCCCCGAACGAGAACTTGACGTTCGGTGCCCCTGGCAATTCGTTGCCCTTGATGTTCTTGCGGAAACCATCGAGCGCGACCGAAATCCCGCCGAAGGATGCCCCCAGCGTCGGCGCGAGCGCGTTTAGCACCGCGCAGACGCTGAACGCGCCATTCGAAGCCAGGCCGCTGCCCGCGCCGAAGGACGTCGTGGGCTGCAGGTTTGCTCCGGCCGTAACGCCTGTGATCGCCCCGGTGTTGATCAGCGTGTTCACCTGGTTGACGTAGCCGTTGACCCCGGCGACGCTGCCCGAGGTCGAGCCGACGGCGCAGTTTGCAGCATTGGTGATATCCTTGATGATCACCGCATCCGCCCGGCCCGCGCCAAAGTCACGCGAGTCAGCCAGGAACTTGTCGCCCGACACCTCGGTGTGGAGGTAGGAAGCCGTGGCATTAAGCGTCAGCTCCCGCGTCGGCCGCAAGATCATTTCGGCTTCGGCACCGTAGATATTGGCATTGACGTTGTCGTTGACCGAAGTCCGCGCGACAATCCGCGACAGCTGCAGGTCGGTGTACTTGTAATAGAACGCCGTCAAGTTCAGCGTCACATTGCCGAAGGTGTTCTTCGAGCCGATTTCAAACGCATCGACGAACTCGGGCTCGAAAGTTTCCGAAACGGCGAAGATCGGCGAGAGCGGTGGATTGATCCCGCCCGACTTGTAGCCACGCGAATACGAGGCATAGAGCAGGTTGTCAGGCGTGATATTCCAGTCAACAACCGCACGTCCGGTCAATTCGGAGTAGGAAGCGCTGCGTATGGCATATTCCTGCACCCCGGGTCGGCCGGCATCATAATCGAGTCCGGCATAACCCAGCGCGTTCGAAAGCGACGCGCTGCCGGTCGGCAGCAACACTGACGCACCGACCGCGTCGGTAAACAGCGAAGTCCGTGCCTTGATGTTCTTCTGGTCGTTGTTGTAGCGCAAGCCAACCGTCAGCTTCACATCGTCGCTGAAGTTGTAATAGGCTTCGCCGAACAGGCCGTAGGTCCGCACCTTCAGGTCATCGGAATTGTTCCGATAGAAGCTGGTGCCCAGTGCATAGGACGAGTTCGCCCCGGGTGGGATGCCCGCCCCTGCCGCACCGAGCGCACCCAGGATACCGGCAGCGTAATCAAGCCCGAAGGCACTGACATAGTAGCTGTTCTCGGTCAGGTGCAGCTTGCCGTAGATCCCGCCGAGCAGGAAGTTGAACGGGCCATCCCAGTCGGACGAGACGATGGCTTCCGTTGTCCAGCTAGTCTGCTCCTGGTTCGAACGGTCAAAGGCGAGCGGATTCTGCGAGCAGACCCGGTTGCCACTGAACACGCCGCCGCCAGTCGGGTCCGAGGCCGAAGTGCAGACCACGCCGGTCGGCCCATTGGGGATCAGCGCATTGGCGATCGGACGCAGGTAGGCCTGAAGGGCCGGACCAAAGGTGCCAGCGGCGGCTGCTGCCAGCGTATTGAGCCCGGGCTGCATCGAGGCACGGCTTTGCGCCGCGTTGTTGTAATCCTGCTGGGAATCCAGCTTCACCTGCTGCCAGTTGGCACCAACTTTCAGGCTGAGGCCGCCGCCAAGATCCTGATCTAGGCTGCCTTGGACGATCCATTCCTCGGTGAAATAGTTCGGGGTGAAGGCCGTGTTGACCACGCGCGGATCGGCCGGGTTCTGTGCACCGGAGAACGCATCGGGTCCATACAGGCTGCCGACCGAGAAGTTCGGGGTGAGCGCGGTCTGGCCGGAAGGAATGCCGCGAATGCGGAAGAATTCCTGGCTGGCGAAGATCGTCCCGAGGGTCGAGTTGCCGTTCGTGAACGCATAATCGCGGCGGGCATTAAGACAGCCCATCACGCCGGTGGGGTCGCGTTGACACAGCTGCTTCTGGATGCGCATGCGGCTGTCACGCTCATGGAAGTACTGCGCCATGAGGTCGATCGTGGTCGACGAGCTCGGCTCAAACCGGAGCGAGGCGCGAAGGCCAAACATATCGCGGTCGTCAATGCGCGAATTGTCGTACAGGTTCTTAGTGTAGCCATCCCGGTTCAGGTAGAAACCGGCCAGGCGTACGCCCGCCGTATCACCAATCGGGGCATTGACCATGCCCTTGAACTTGATGCCGTTGTAATTGCCATACTCGGCTTCGGCGCTGGCGCTGAGACCCGAAAGGTCAGGCCGGGCCGTGCGGAAGTTGACCACGCCCGAGGTTGCGTTGCGACCGAACAGGGTACCCTGTGGCCCGCGCAGCACTTCGATCTGCGCCAGATCGTAGAATTCGCCTTCGAAGATACGGGTGCCGAACAGCGGCGCATCGTTCATGTGGATGGCGGTAGCGCTGTCACAGGTCACGCCGACGCACAGGTCACCGATGCCGCGGATAGTGAAGCTGGCGCTCGTGAAGTTGGTCTTGGTGAAGGTCACGTTCGGCAGGGTCAGCTGCAGGTCGGACGTGTTCTTGATCTGCTGCTTTTCGATTGCTTCGGCACTGAACGCCGAGACGGCGATTGGCACGTCCTGAAGGCGTTGGTTCGAACGCTGTGCGGTCACGATGATGACGTCCTCATCGGCCGCCGCATCACTGGTATCCTGCGCATATGCAGGAAGTGCAAAAGCGCTGGCGCAGACGCCAGCCAGCAGGGACAACTTACCCCTCATTAGCCCACTCTCCTTTGTTGCCCGTCCCTTTTCCCGGGCGGTTGCAAAGGGGAGTAGAACACCGTCCGGCCTGCTTGACAACAGGTTTTAATCGATCCGTTAGTTGCCAACAAAAGCGTAGCCCATCTGCCACACTGGCCGTGGCGCCATAACTGGTCGGTCACGATTGCAAAAGACCTGAAACTCCTGCACTTTCAGTGCAATCAGGTGGGGATTCGCAATGAACCAGCCTTCTGTGCCGCACCCTGCGGCGCACTATCGCGCGTTTGTATCCTACAGTCATACCGATGCCGATTTCGCCGTCTGGCTGCACCGGAGTATCGAGCGATTTCGCCTTACTCCGGAGTCCGGCCAGGGCCTGGTGGAACGTCTTGTGCCGGTCTTCATCGACCGGGCGGAACTGCCCGCAGCGCCGGATCTTTCGGCCCAGGTAAAGCAGGCGTTGGCCGATTCCGCCGCGCTGATCGTGGTCGCCAGCCCGCGCGCC
>JBIIDJ010000140.1:0-4446 GCA_044238415.1 Novosphingobium sp. | reverse complement strand
ACGAGTCCTGATTCATCCAGTCGCGGATTTCATACCGGTGCTCGGGATCGCGACCATGCTCTTCGCGGAAGGCTGGCAGGACGCGCTTTTCATAGGCCAGCTTGTTGCCCGGCCCGAGCGTACCCGACAGATAGCGGTTGAGGTGTGTCAGAAAATTGAACCGCGCGGATTCATCATGGTTAGTGCGCGCCAGCATCGGGTGCTTGGTCAGCGCGGTATAGGGGGGGGGCAGTTCGGCACTCATCACCACTCTCCAATCCGGCAGTGTCGCCAAAATTGTCCGGACAACTTTTCATGGGGCCGCATAGCTGTCAAGCTAGTTGCGTCCCATTGGCTGACCTAAGCATACCACAAATGGCGCGCTTTGACCGAGGTCAAAGGAATGTCAGGCCAGTTCACCGCTGTGCGATCAAACCGCTTTCAGCTTGGCATGGGCGGCCAGCGCCCGCGCCCGGCCAACGGTGTGCTCCACGATCTTAGCCGGATAGCCGCGCGGTCGCAGCAGGCCGGGGTCGTGAATCTCTGCATCGCCCAGTTTCGCCAGTTCAGGCACCCACTGGCGGATGTAATTGGCTGCCTCGAATTTGGGGCTCTGCGTCAACGGGGCCATGATCCGCACGAACATGTTGGCATCGACGCCAGAACCCGCGCTCCACTGCCAGTTGACCGCGTTCTGGCCGTAATCGGCATCGACCAGAGTATCCCAGAACCATTCCTCGCCGCGCCGCCAGTCAATCAGCAGGTGCTTGATCAGGAAGCTGGCCACGATCATCCGCACCCGGTTATGCATCCAGCCGGTGGCCCACAGCTCGCGCATCCCGGCATCGACGATCGGATAGCCGGTGCGGCCCTGCTGCCAGGCTGCAAGGTCGGCCTCGGCCTCTGGGCCAGTGCGCCATTCCAGCCGCTCGAACTCATCCTTGTAGGAGCGGGCGCCATAGTCCGGGAACTGGTGGATCACGTTGGCGGCATAGTCGCGCCAGCCCAGTTCGCCCAGGAACGTGCTCACCGAACCGCCCGCCCCGGCCACTGCGTGCCAGACCTGCGACGGTGACACCTCGCCAAAGTGGAGATGCGGCGAAAGGCGGGAGGTGCCCAGCATGGCCGGAAGGTTGCGCCGCTCGGCATAGCGCGCCGCGCGTCGGACAAAGGTTTCCAGCCGCTCCGCTGCTCCACCCTCGCCGGGGGTCCATTCGGCGCGCATTCCGCCGGCCCAGTCGGGCTTCGTGGGAAGCAGACCCCAGTCCTCCAGCCGCTCGCTGGCGGGCCAGCTCTCCGGCGCGGTGAGCTTGGGCGCAGGCAGCGGCGGCGCGGGCGGCATCCGTTCCTGCAAGGCGCGCCAGAACGGGGTGTAGATCTTGAACGGGGTGCCCCCGCCGGTCAGCACCGAACCCGGCGGGGCGAGGTAAAGGCCGTGATGCAGCGTCAGGTCCAGCACCTTACCCACGGCGCGTTCGGCATTGCGCCACCAGGGTTCGACATGGTGCATGGCATGGACGGCGCGCGCACCGGTCTCCGCCGCCAGTGCGGCCAGCACGTCCTCGCTCTTGCCACGGCGCAGGATCAGGGGCGATCCGGCCTGCTCCAGATCGGCCGCAAGGCTGGCAAGCGAATAGTGCAGCCACCAGCGGCTCGCCGCGCCCATCCGGCGATGCTTCGCCCCCTCATCGTCGAGCACATAGACCGGGATCACCGTCCCTTGGGCAGCGGCGGCGCGGAAAGCGGGCTGATCGGCCAGCCGCAGGTCGCGGCGCAGCCAGACGATGATGGGCGTGGTCATGCCTCAGCCCTTCACGCAGGCCGGGCTGACCAGCAAGCTGACCTTTTGGCCCGCCCGCCTAACTGGCTGCTCGCGGCAGGCACTGCACCCCCGGCAGCGGCACGGCAAACCGGTCCCGCGCGCGCGGATCATAGAACCGGGCATCGCGCAGGATCACCGAGCCATCCGCCGCCCGCTCGGCAAAGGGCGCACGGCTCCAGAACAGAAAGGCTTCGGCCTGCGATCCGCCGCTGGCAAGCTGCGCCGACGATGGCCAGGCGCAGGGCTGGTCGGTGATTGGCCGGGCATTGCGGGGCGAAGGCACTTCGCCCGGTGCAACGCGGTACCAGCGGTTAGGCGTGCCAACGATGAATTCGCGCTCCCAGAAGGCTAATGGCACCGGCGAGACGATCCGCACCGGATCGGCAATCGGCTCTGCCACGGACGGCCCCTTGGTATTGATTGCCCAGTTCACCACGGCGGCCTGCGAGACGAGATAGTTGTGCCCGAGGTAGAGCAGGCTCGCCGCAAGGGTCGCGATCGCCGGCCAGCGCCAGGTCTTCCCGGCCCGCTCGCGCCGCAACGAGAGCCACACGCCAAAGCCGAGGAGCGCCCACCACCAGACATCGATGATGAACAGGGTATCACCATAGATCCACTGGCTGGAAAACGGCTCAAGCAGGCGGATGCCATAGACATTGAGCCAATCGAGCGCCGGATGGCTGAGGCAGCCGATCAGGCTGAGCAGATAGAGCCACTTGAAGCTGACCGGCAGTCGCGCCTCTGGCCGCGTGCCGCGCCTGGTCTGCCAGCGATCATACCACCAGAGCAGTCCCGCAAGGATCACCGGCAGCAGCAGCATGGCGAGGGGGCCATGGGTGATCCCGCGCCGGAAGCCGAGATGCTCGGTCCCTTCCAGCCAGAAGAAGCAGGCCGCATCGACATCAGGCAGGTTAGCCCCGATGATCAGCGCGGGCATGGCCAGGCCCGTCTTTCGCTTCAACCCGGCCTGGCCAAGCGCGGCACCAAGCAGGGAGTGGGTTAGGTTGTCCATGCTGGCGCAGGCCAGACCGGATTACAGTTCCGGCCCGCCTTCCTGCACGGTCCAGGTCTGGCCCTTGGCCAGCAGCTTGGCGAGGTTGGGTTCCTTGCCCGCGGCGGCCTTTTCCCGTTCGGCTATGACCGCCGCTTCGAAGGTCGGGCGCGGATCGTCGTAGAGCACGCCGAGCGCCATCGGGAACGGGCCGAACGGCATTTCGACCAGCATGTGCGCGATCGAGCGGTTAGTGACGTCATGGACAATCACACCTGCCGCCTGCCAATCGCCATCAACCACATCGACGACCTTGAGCGTCAGCTTCTCGGCATCGAGGGCGATGCCCTGCGTGCCCTTGGCAAACAGCATCGGCTCACCATTGGCGAGCCACAGCTGCCGGTCCTCCGCGCCCTTGGGAGCGGCGAAATCGTTGAACACGTCCTTGTTGTATACGATGCAGTTCTGGAAGATCTCAACAAAGGCCGCGCCCTTGTGCTGGTAGGCGGCCTTGAGAACGTTCGGCAATTCCTTCGACACATCGAAGCCGCGGGCGATGAAGCGCGCGCCGGCGCCCAGCGCAAAGGCGCAGGGGCTGGCGGGCCGGTCCACCGAACCGAGCGGCGTGGTCGGGCTGGTCGTGCCTTCGCGGCTGGTCGGCGAGTACTGACCCTTGGTCAGGCCATAGATCTCGTTATTGAACAGCAGGATCTGGCAATCGAGGTTACGGCGCAGCACGTGCATCGTGTGGTTGCCGCCGATCGACATGCCATCGCCATCACCCGTCACCAGCCATACATCGAGCTGTGGATTGGCCAGCTTGATGCCGGTCGCAAAGGCCGGGGCGCGGCCGTGGATCGTGTGGAAGCCATAGCTTTCGACGTAATAGGGGAAGCGGCTGGAGCAGCCGATGCCCGATACGAACACGGTGTTGGCCGGGTCGGCGCCCAGTTCCGGCAGGGTGCGCTGCACCGCCTTCAGGATCGCATAGTCACCGCAGCCGGGGCACCAGCGCACTTCCTGATCGGTTTCCCAGTCCTTCAGAGTGGTCGTGATAGGGGTGATCGCGTTCATGGTCGTCCTCTCGGGGCAACAACGCCAAGGCGTCAGCCCAAAGCTCCTTCGATGGCAGCTTCGATTTCAGCAATGGTGAATGGCTGGCCGCTGGTTTTGGTCAGCGGCTTGGCATCGATCAGGAACTGATCGCGCAGCACGGTCTTGAACTGGCCGGTGTTCATTTCCGGCACCAGCACCTTGTCATAACCCTTCAGCAGCTCACCCAGGTTCTGCGGCAGCGGCCAGATATGGCGCACGTGGATATGGCTGACATCCAGCCCCTTGGCGCGCGCGCGGCCCACGGCCTGGTGGATCGGGCCATAAGTGCTGCCCCAGCCAACCACGGCCAGCTTGCCGCCCGGATTGCCCAGGCAAACGTGCTGGTCAGGAATGCTGGCAGCAATGCCATCGACCTTGGCCTTGCGGGCATCGGTCATCGCCTGGTGGTTGGCCGGCGAATAATCGAGGTGCCCAGTATCGACCGCCTTTTCGATCCCGCCGATGCGGTGCATCAGGCCCGGCGTGCCGGGCTTGATCCACGGCCGCGCGCCCTTGGTATCACGCTTGTAGGGCAGCAGGGTATCGCCGGCGTTCTTTT
>JBIIDJ010000139.1:0-4460 GCA_044238415.1 Novosphingobium sp. | reverse complement strand
CAGCAAAGACGTTGGGGTAGATCGTCGCCAGGTTGGCATCGACCGCGAGCGGCGCGGCCGGATCGATCCCCAGCGCTTCCAGCCCATAACCATGCAGCCGCGCCTTGCGCCCAACGGCCAGCAGCAGGGCATCGAACTCGACCCGCTGCTCGGTTCCTTCATGCTCAGCCACCAGCAGCTTGCCATCCACCCGCAAGGCACGGTGGCCGGTGAGAACGGCGACGCCCGACTTTTCCAGCGCCGCCCGCGCCAGCGCGGCGACGTCAGCATCTTCTCGCGGGAGCAGTCGCTCGCCCAGTTCCACCTGCGTCACTTCCGCGCCCAACCGGGCCAGCGCCTGGCTCAGCTCGCAGCCAATCGGCCCGCCGCCCAGCACGGCGATCCGGCGCGGCAGTTCGTCCATCGCGGAAAGTGCATCCCACAGCGTTTCGGTGGTAAGATAGCCCGCCTCGGCTAGCCCCGGCAGGTCTGGCACCACCGGTTCGGCCCCGGCGGCAATCACGATCGCGCGGGAGGTCAGCCGCTGGACCGTGCCATCGTGCCGGACGATCTCCACCGTCCAGGGATCGACGATCTTGGCGCGCCCTTCCACCACATCGACGCCGAGGCCGGTATAGCGCTCGACACTGTCATTGGGTTCGATCGCGGCGATAATCCCGCGCAGCCGGGCCATCACTTCGCGCAGGTCATGCTGCGGCTCGGCCGCCTTCAGCCCATAGGCATCGGCGCGGCGCATCATTTCGGCCACCTTGGCGCTCTTGAGCAGGGCCTTCGACGGCACGCAGCCATAGTTGAGGCAATCGCCGCCCATCTTGCCCGCCTCGACCAGCGTGACCTTTGCTTTCACGGTCGAGGCGACCAGCGAGGTTACCAGCCCCGCCGCCCCCGCGCCGATCACCACCAGGTTGCGATCATAGCGGCGGGGCCGCGTGAACCCGGCATAGACCCGGCGGCGGCGCAGCGCGGCCATGATCCATTTGGCCACCCAGGGCAGCAGACCCAGCGCCACGAACGAGCCGAGCAGCGCGGGCGAGGCGATGTCCTTCAGGCTCTCGATCCGCGCCAGCTGCGTGCCCGCATTCACATAGACCAGCGTCCCCAGCACCATCCCCACCTGGCTGACCCAGTAATAGGTCCAGACCCGGATCGGGGTCAGCCCCATCAGCAGGTTGACTGCAAAGAAGGGGAAGGCCGGGACCAGTCGCAACGAGAACAGATAGAACGCTCCGTCGCGCGCGATCCCTTCGTTGATCGGACGCAGCGTGGCACCGAACCGGGCCTGAACGGCATCGTGGAACAGGTAGCGCGAGGCGAGGAAGGCCAGCGTCGCTCCGATGGTCGAGGCGAAGGAGACGATCACAAACCCTGTCCCCAGGCCGAAGATCGCTCCGGCGGCGAGGGTCAGGATCGCGGCCCCCGGCACTGACAGGGCGGTCAACACCACATAGAGCAGGAAGAAGCCGGCGATGACCAGCACCGGATGGGCGCGATAAGTGGCGTCGATCGCGGCCTGCTGGGCCTTGAGATTTTCCAGCGTCAGGTATTGCCCGAGGTCGAACAGGAACCAGGCGGCCAGGGCCAGCGCAAACAGCGCGGCTACTGCAAGACGTGGCACTGGTGCATTCTCCCCGTGGTTACAAGCGGCGGGTGTAGCGGGCGATGAAGCTGCGGTCGATCCGGTCTTTGACCCGGGACAGCCAGCGGCCTTCGGCGCCCAGGCTCCCCCACGAGGCAATGGCCCGGCCATCCCCTGTGGCCAGCAGAGCCAGGCGGCGCGAACCCGGTTGATAAGCGCGCAGCGGCTGCCCGGTCAGCGCCGCGCGCAGGTTGGCCGCCAGCATCGGCCCGGCCTTGACCGCATGGACCCCGGCACGCGGCAAGGCGCGGTCGACCCGGGCAGCGATATCGCCTGCCGCGAAGATCGCCGGGTGCGAGGTGGATCGCAGGTCCGCCCCGGTCCGCACGAAGCCTGCCGGATCACGCGCCAGGCCGCTCTGCGCCAGCCAGCCGGGCGGCGCGCTGCCGGTGGCCAGGATCGCGAGATCGACCGGCAGGACCGTGCCATCGTCGAGCGCGAGGCCTTCGGGCGCCCCCCGCGCCGTGGCGGCATGGATCGCCACCCCTGCCCGGCCCAATGCAGCCTGCGCGAGGCCCCGCGCCCGCGCGCCGTGGCCCGGCATGAAACCGCCTGCCGGGGAGATCAGGTGCACGTGGTGCCCGCGCCGCGCCGCCGCGAGCGCCAGTTCTACCCCGCCCGCTCCGCCGCCGACCACCGCCACAGTCCGCCCCGGCCCAGCCGCGCAGAAAGCCTCCCACCCGGCCATGAACTGCTCGACCGGGCGGACCGGCAGCACTCGCGGGCCGAGCGGAGCGAAGGCGGAAGTGGCGATGATGCCGCCCGTTGCGAGCGAAAGCAGGTCGAACGCGAGCGTCTCACCGCTCGCCAGCCGCAACTGCCGTGCCGCCGCATCAAGGCCGATCACATCGTCCAGCACCAGCCGCGCCCCCGCCGCTTCGGCCAGTGGGGCAAGATCGATCAGCAGTTCATCGGCCCTGAAAAGCCCGGCCATCCAGCCAGGCAGCATGCCCGAATAGGCCAGCAACCTGTCGCGGGTTACGAGCACCCGTTCGGTACCAGGTAGATCCGCTGCGGCCCAATCCGCCAGCACGGCAAGGTGAGCATGGCCGCCACCGGCCAGAACCACGCGCAAGGGATGAATGCCGCTGGCCATGCCAGTTGACCTTGCCCCGCTTTGCTGCTCACTTCCAGTCCATGAGCGAACCTTTAGTCAAAGCCCCCGTCTGGGCTCCGCGGCTTGGCCGCTGGACCCGTGGCCTGGTCCTGCTTGCCCTGGTGCTGGGCGGAGCCGGACTCATCCTTGCCCGCTATGATGTGATCCCCAAGCTGATGGGCTTTGGCGGGTTCGCGGTGGGCGGGCTGGTGGCGCTGATCGCCGTGCTGGTGGGTCTGGCTGCCGCGATCGCCGGCTGGCGGAGCGGGGCGCCCTTGTCCCGGATAACCTGGCTCGGCCTGCTGGTGGCGCTGGGCTATGGCGGGTTCATTGTTTCCCGCCCCATCGCTGCCGAGGGAATTCCGCCGATCCACGACGTGACCACCGATCTGGCCAATCCGCCAGTGTTCCAGACCCTGCCGCTGCGCGCCGACAATCTGGCGGGGGTTGAGACGGTAGAAAACTGGCAGGCCCTTCATCGCGCTGCCTATGGCCATATCCAGCCTGTTACGATTCCGCGCCCCGTCGCGCAGGTGACCGCTCTGGCGGGACGGCTGGCTCAGGAACGTGGCTGGACCATCGCTGTGCTGGAACCCGCGCGCGGTCACATGGAGGCAACGGCCACCGTATCCTTCATCCGTTTCTATGATGATGTCGTGTTGCGGATCACGCCGACTGCCGATGGCACCGGCAGCCGCGTCGACATGCGCTCGGTCAGCCGGATCGGTGTCAGCGACTTCGGCGTCAACGCCCGGCGCGTCGAGGAATTCCTCAAAGCCCTGCAGGCCGGCTGATTGGTACAGCGCCGACGGGCGCGGTTGGGCTGCAGATTCTGCTGGCGAAGCGGAGCCAAGTGTTGACGTAAGTAATTGATGTATATGCGATGTCGCATGCCACAATATGTCAGCAGGCCCCAAATTGGGGCCCCGCTGCGCCAAATGCCTTTGGAAACACTGAGATTCACGAAGGCAACGTCAGGCAAGATTGACCGCTAAGTCGGGTGATCCGGAATGGCAGCTATCGATCCGTCGAGCTGAAAAACCCACATTTTCTGGCGGTTCAGACTGGCATTACTCTGACCACATGGGCGCCGCATTGAATTCAGTTGAACCAAACGCACGCTCATCGAAGATGTAGGGATAATAGAACTCGCGAAGCTGGCGATGATAGGCCCGGATGCGGTCCTGATAGGCCAGTTGCGCGGCGAGGTCCGTTTCGGCCAACCGGTGAATCGTCACCTGCGTTGCCAGCGGTGGCAGGATTACTGCGAGGCGCCAGGTCCACGTGTCGCGGGCTTCAAGACCGGCGCGATAGGCCCTGGTCTGGTCAGCCACGCTCAGGTCGCCGAGGTGCTGGAAGGCATAGTACCACTTCCAGTGGAACCCACCTTCGACCGGTTTGGTGGCGCGGTACTGCGGATAGTGGCGGAAAAAGGCCTGCATGGTCCTTTCCTTGGCCTTGTCCCAGCCGCCATGGACAGCCTCGCGCTGGGCCAGGGTCAGCTCCACACCCTGCCGGACCGGGAACGCCCCGTTGATCGCCAGCAAGGCAAGCGCGGGCAGGATCAGAGTGAGGACCAGCCAGGTCGCGGCAAGCGTTGCAGCATTGGCGATCGAACCCAGCTTGAGGCGGCTGAGACACAGGCAAAGCAGCGTCCAGAACCCGAGGTACAAGGCGGCAATGGCAGCAACGGCCAGAATCGGGAGTCCCGCCTTGGCAACACCACCG
>JBIIDJ010000058.1:0-16212 GCA_044238415.1 Novosphingobium sp. | reverse complement strand
GCCGGTGTAGAACAGAATCCGCTCGGTCGTGGTGGTCTTGCCGGCGTCGATGTGCGCCATGATACCGAAGTTACGGTATTTTTCAAGGGGATGGCTGCGTGCCATGATAAGGGGTGTCCTTTACCAGCGGTAGTGGCTGAACGCGCGGTTGGCGTCGGCCATGCGGTGGGTGTCTTCGCGCTTCTTGACCGCGTTGCCACGGTTGTTGGCGGCGTCGAGCAGTTCGGCCGAGAGGCGCGCGCTCATGGTCGTTTCGCTGCGGTTGCGCGCGGCGGTGATCAACCAACGGATCGCCAGGGCCTGGGCGCGCTCGGGGCGCACTTCCACGGGAACCTGGTAGGTCGCACCACCAACGCGGCGGCTGCGAACTTCGATCTGCGGCTTCACATTGTTCAGCGCATCGTGGAACAGCGCCAGCGGATCGCTCTTGGCGCGCGTTTCCATGGTTTCCAGCGCACCGTAAACGATGCTTTCGGCAACCGACTTCTTACCATCGAGCATGAGGTTGTTCATGAACTTCGACAGCACCTGATCCTTGAACTTCGGATCCGGCAGGATTTCCCGCTTCTCGGGACGACGACGACGTGACATCGCTTCTATTCCTTATCTGCGGCCGCGCGGCGAAAGCGCCAGCCGTAAAAACCAGCCCGCGGGCTTACTTCGGACGCTTGGCGCCGTACTTCGAACGGCTCTGCTTGCGGTCCTTGACGCCCTGGGTGTCCAGCACGCCGCGCAGCACGTGATAGCGCACGCCCGGAAGGTCGCGCACACGGCCGCCGCGGATCAGCACCACCGAGTGCTCCTGCAGGTTGTGGCCTTCACCCGGAATGTACGAAATGACTTCGCGGCTATTGGTCAGACGGATCTTCGCGACCTTGCGGAGCGCCGAGTTCGGCTTCTTCGGGGTCGTGGTGTAAACGCGGGTGCAGACACCGCGCTTCTGCGGGTTCTGTTCCATCGCAGGGACCTTGCTCTTGGCCTTCTGCGGTTCGCGACCCTTGCGGATCAGCTGGTTGATCGTAGGCATGAAGTACTCTTCACCTTGGTTATGGCCATCGCGGCAGGGTGAAGAGGATGCGAATCGCGAATGCGCCAAGCGCGGGGACCAGCCCCGTCAGGCCTCTATCGCGAGCCGAAAACACTCCACCCGGCTGAAAAGACCGGGTTACTTTGACGGATTACCTGGCTTTTCAGGCGCCCCGGCAATGTTCAGCTCAATCCGGGGAAACCCCGAAAGCGCGCGGCCCCTAGGTCAAATCCGGGATAGGGTCAAGGAGAATGCGCCAGCTGACCGGCCCGGACAGGGCACGACAGCCATCCGGGGCACTCCCTCCGCTTTGTCCAACGGCTCATCGCAAATCGGGCAGGGACCAGCCCCATGATAAGGAGTTTTTAACCGGAGCCAAGCGAGCGGTTGCGCATGGCCCTGTCCGCCCAGCTCTCCACCCAGCTCCCCGCCGATCGCAGCACTGGCCGCGGCGCACCGCGCATCGAGCTCCAACTTGAGACCACCGGCACCCAGGACGAGGCAACGGCCGCCGTATTGATCCACAACATCTCCGCCACCGGATTGCTGATCGAAACGACGCACCCGCTCAGGCCGGGAGATCGCTTCACGCTTGATCTGCCCGAAAGCCCGGCGTCCACTGCCGAAATCGTCTGGTCCAGCGGCGCGCTGCATGGTTGCCGGCTGAACGAACCCCTGTCGCGGGCCACTCTGAGCGCGGCACAGTTGCGCTCGGCGATCAGCCCGGAAGCCCCGGAGCAACGTCATCCTCCGGTTGCAGATGGCAGCCTGCCTGGCGCCACCCTCGCCCAGCGCATCGCGGCCGCCCGCAAGGCGCGGCGGTTATCATTGGGGCAGATCGCAGCCGAACTTGGCGTCAGTCGGCCCACCGTCTGGGCCTGGGAACAAGGCCGGGCCCGGCCAGCAGCCAACCGCCTGGCAGCCCTCGCCGAAACGCTCGGCGTGACAGCTGCAGCATTGGCCGTGCCTGGGCGCGACGAACGGCTGGCGGATATTGTCGAGGATGCTCGCCAGAGGATTGCCGTAGCCGCCGCTGTCCCGGCCCAGCAGGTACGGATCGTGATCGAACTGTAATTTGCCTTCCGGTCCCCAAGGAAACGTGGTTAACATCCATAAGTTACTGATTCGTAAGTGTTTTGTTAGTTTACGAGACTAACAGCCGCGGTGGTCAGCAACAGGATCGGGGCAGCGGCAAGTGTTTGTGCAAAAACGCTTCCAAAGCTCCGGGTAACCTCGGGGGCAATGGGGGCTGCCAGCTGGCGTTAGCTGACTGCCCGTCAATCCAGGTTACCCGCACGCAGGGGACTGGAGAATATGGGTTTACATTTCGTGCCTGACGGACAGGGCACGCTTTATCGGCACTGGGCACAGGCCAGCAGCGAGATTGTGCTCAGTCTTGACGGATCGGGAGCAATTACCGCCGCGACGCCGGCAATTCGGCGCCTGGGCTGGTCCAGCGAGGAAGCGGTTCGCGGGCTGCCGCTGTGGGCATTGGCTGCCGATGACGCCGCGCCAATCTTGCAAAGGACCATTCGCCAGGCTTTGCGCAGCCAGCGCGCCATGTCCCGGATCGAAATTCAGCTGCGCTGCGCCCGGCTGGCCGATTCCTGGTTCGAACTCAAGATCGAGCCGCTGGTCCCGGGTCTTGGCGACTTGTCGGGGGCGGTCTGCATCCTGCGATCGCTGGCCGAGCGACGGCGGCTGGAACGCGAGGCCTTTGCGGCCGCCATGACCGATCCCCTGACTGGCTTCACGAACCGTGCCGCATGCCTAGCCATGCTTGACCACCTGGCCCAGCAGCAGTGCGACGGCGCACTGGTCCTGATCGACCTTGACCGGTTCCGCGCCTTCAACCTGCGCCACGGCCATGCGGCCGGTGACCGGCTACTCGTTAGCTTTGCGGATTTGCTCCGTCAGCTGACTGAACCACAACACCTGCTGTCCCGAGTAGACGGAGAAACCTTTGCGGTGATCATACCCGGCGAGGACACTGTCGCTGGGACGATGCTGGGCGAAGATGTGGCGACGGCCCTGGCAGCAGTGGGGCGCGGTGCCCTGCCCGACGAATTGCCGTTCACCGCCAGCATCGGCGTGGCACCGCTTGGCTTGACCAGTGACGCGGCCCTCCATGCTGCGGAACTTGCGGTAACCGAGGCCAAGGCCCGCGGGCGTGCGCGGGTAGCTACCGCAGCAGACCGGTTACGCCGCCTGCCCTGGCCATGGCGTTGCCGGACCTAGCTGCGGCCCTTGTGCCCTCGCTTGTGCTCCCGGAAATCGGCATAACTGTCCAGCACGGCGCGCATCTGGGCAATAGCTTTGCGCCTGGCTTCGGCATCCCGAATTCCCGCCAACCGGCGTTTCAGGCTGGTCGCGAGGTCTGCGTAGTCGTTCTGCCAGTCACGCCCGAGCGCAGGGCGCAGGTCAGTCCGCCCGGTCTTGACCCGGCGCGCCGGAACACCCGGCGAGAGTTCCCAGGTCTCACCGATTTCGGGCACGATCAGCGAGGGCGCCAAGGCTCTGCTTTCGGCCAAACGACGCAGCTCGGCAATGGCGCCAGCCTCGCCATGATCAAGGAACAGGCTGCCGGCAATCGGAGCGCGAGCGGCAATCCAGTCGAGCAGTTCGGATTGATCGGCGTGGGCAGAATAGCTTCCGATCTCTCTGATCTGGGCCCGCACCTGCACATCCCGGCCTGAAATCCGGACCTGTTTTGCGCCTTCCAGGATTACCCGCCCCAGCGATCCTTCGGCCTGGAACCCGACGAACAGGATGGTTGAATCCCGGCGCGGCAAATTGTGGAACAAATGGTGACGGATTCGCCCCGCTTCGCACATGCCCGATGCGGCCAGGATGATTGCGCCCGAAAGCGAATTGAGCCGCATCGATTCCGCAACGTCATCAACATAACGGATCGAAGGGTGGCCAAAGGGATCGCGTCCCTGGGTATCCTCCAACTGGTCGGCATATTTGCGAAAGGCCAACGTGGCCCGGTTGGCGAGCGGAGAATCGACAAAGACCATGGCCGACCCGATCCGGCCAGTGGCAGACAACGCAGCAATATCGAGCAGAAGCTCCTGGGTGCGTTCCAGCGCAAAAACCGGAATGACCAGATTGCCGCCACGCGCCCGGGCAGCCAGGATCTCCGCCTCCAGCAACTTGCGGCGCTCCGCGATGCTCACCTTCTCGCGGGAGCGGTCGCCGTAAGTGCTCTCACAGATCACATGGTCGAGTCCGGCTGGCGCATCCGGATCGGGATGAAATGCCTTGTTGTTAGGCCCCAGATCGCCCGAATAGAGCATCCGCGTTCCGTTCGCCTCAACCTCAACCGAGGCTGAACCAAGAATGTGGCCGGCATTCCACAGGCGCACGCGGAAACCCTCGGCCGGCTCGAACCAGGTGCACAGGGGCACACTGCGGACCTGCCGCCAAGCCACCATGGCATCGGCTTCGGTATAGATGGGCTGGAACGGCTCATCACCGGCGCGATCTCGCCGCCGGTTGCGGCGTTCGGCTTCATACTCCTGGATCCGGCCGGCGTCCGCCAGCATGAACTCCAGCAGGTCGGCAGTTTCCTGTGTCGCCCAGATCTCGCCCTTGAACCCGGCCTTCGCCAGCCGCGGCAATTGTCCGCTGTGATCGATATGGGCGTGGCTCGCCACAACCGCATCGATGGCCCCGGCATCGAAGGGTTGCGGTTCGTGATTGAGCGCCTCCAGCGAGCGCGAGCCCTGGAACAACCCGCAATCGAGCAGGATCCGCGCCTTGCCATTGTTCAGCTCAAGGCAGGAACCGGTAACGGTCTGCGCCGCGCCGTGAAAGGTCAGTTGCAGGGCCATCGCCACCTCTCGTCAGAGTGACCAGCTTGGCCGCGCCGCCAACCGCGCGCGCCAGGCCGTCACATTGGGTCGACCCTCGCCCGGATCGATCCGCAGCACCCGCGAAAAGTCGACCGCGACGCCGCAGGTGATGTCGGCAATGGAGAAGCCACTGGCGGCGAGGTACTCGCGGGTTGCGAGATGGGCATCGAGCTTGTCGAGGAAGTGCAGCAACCGCGCCTTGCCGCGCTCGGCCAGCTCGGGGATCTGGGCATAGTTGACCGGCCCCGGCAGAGCGCGATCCTTCATCGCCGGGGCGGTATTCCGCATCGCTTCGGCAATGGCCATCAGGCACTCCCCCTCGGCCTTGCTGTTCCAGCTGGCGATTTCGGCCTTGTCGGTCGGCGTGGTGCCAAACAGCGGCGGGTCCGGCTTGAAGGCTTCTGCCCAGGCGGCGATCCCGGCGTTGTCCGTCAGCACTGTGCCATCATCAAGTGCTAGTGCGGGTACAGTGAGGCCCGGGTTGAGTGCCCGGTAAGTGTCGCTCAAGTGCTCGCCCGCGGCCAGGTCGACGATCCGCGTCTCATGCGCGATGCCCTTTTCCGCGAGCAGAATCCGGGCGCGGCGCGGGCTGGGAGCGCGGGGAAAATCATAGAGAATCGGCATGGGTCCCTCCTTTGTCACAGCCTAGCAGGGCGCGGGGTGATTGCGATTGAGAACTGGTTGACGCTACGGCATCCTAGCGTTTCCGCTCGACAAGCAATGTTATCCTGTTACATTTGATCGTGGTCGCCCGGGCGACTCGCACGGCCCGTGGCGCCAGAAAGCGAGAGGTGACCCATGGCCTACGTCGATACCCGCAGCATCCAGCGCAATTTCGGCACGATCCTGCTCGTCGGAGCAGTCGAGATTGCGATCGGAGCAGCACTGGTGGCAGGCCTGGCCGCAAAATTTGTGCCCAAGCGCGAGCAGACGGTCACCGGCATCCATTTGCCCGCACCGAAACCCGAACCGGAGCCTACTGTACGGCCGCCAGAGCCTGTTTTGCACAGCCCCTATGCCCCGCCAGTGCCGCAGCCGGAAACACCATTTCAGAACCCTGGGCCGTTGCCCTTGCCAAGCTATGGCCCCACCCCTGGCCCAAGTGGTGCAGACGGTATCGGTGAAGCCCTGTTCCCGGTGCCCGGCCCCTCCCCCAGCCCTGAATTCACCGGCAAACAGGCCCGGCCGAAAGGCAACCCGGCGCTGTGGGTGACAACCAACGATTACCCCCAAAGCGCGATCCGCGCCGAACTCGAAGGCACTGTCCGGTTCCGCCTCAGCATCGGCACAAACGGTCGGGTGACGGGCTGCGAAATCAGCGGCACGAGCGGCCACGCTGCGCTCGATCAGGCGGCCTGCGCCAAGCTGACCCAGCGGGGTCGGTTCGAACCCGCGAGTGACGGCACCGGTGCCCTGGTGGCCGGTAGCTACACCGGCGCAGTGCGCTGGCAGTTGCCCATGGAATAGCGCGCCTTATCCGGAGTATGGAGCGCGGCGAAGCTGCTGGCATTCGCCGCGCCTTGGCATTATGCTTGACCGCTCGATCGTCAGGGGATTTCCGGGCAAGCGATGAATAAGGGCTTGATGCACCCCACCCGGATCGTTCCGGCCGCCTTCCTTTCGGCAATAGCGATCGGCACAGTGATCCTGATGCTGCCGATTGCCACCCGCAGCGGCGATAGCGCGGGATTCCTGACCGCATTGTTCACCGCCACCTCGGCGATCTGCGTGACCGGCCTGATCACGGTCGACACACCCACCTTCTGGTCCCCGTTCGGGCAGGTCGCGATCATGTTGATGATCAAGATCGGTGGCCTCGGCATCATGACCGCCGCTACCCTGCTGGGACTGGCAGCCGGGCGACGGCTCAGCCTTTCGGACCGGGCCGTGGCGCTGACCGAGCATGGCCACCTCAACCGCGCCGAAGCGATCAGCCTGGTCAAGCTCGTCTTCGTGGTGTCCATCTCGATCGAAGCGGTCGTAGCGTTGGTGCTGTGGCTGCGCTGGTGGCTGGGCCATGGCATGGCAGCCGGTGGAGCAGCCTGGCACGGCCTGTTCCACGCCATCTCGGCGTTCAACAACGCCGGTTTCTCGACCTTTTCGGCCAACTTGATCAACTGGCAAGGCGATGGCGCGATTCTGCTGCCGCTCATGGCCGCGATCGTGATCGGCGGGATCGGCTTTCCCGTGCTGCACGAGGTCTGGGCGCGGCGCGATCCTGACCGCCGTCGCCGCCCCTGGTCGCTCCACAGCCGTCTGACGCTGGCGACCACGGCTGTGCTATTGGTGGCCGGCACGCTCCTGGTGCTGGTGGCTGAATGGGCCAATCCCAAGACGCTCGGGGAAATGCCCTTCGGCACGGCCCTGCTCAATGCCGCGTTCCATTCCGTCTCGATGCGCACGGCCGGGTTCAACGCATTGGACATCGCGGCCTTTGCCGACCCCACCCTGTCGATCAACTATGTGTTCATGCTGATCGGCGGTGGCAGCGCGGGTACGGCCGGCGGCCTCAAGGTGACGACTTTTGCCTTGTTGGGCTTCGTCGTCTGGTCGGAAATTCGGGGCCATGCGGAAACCACCATGTTCGGCCGCCGGGTCGGATCCGCGATCGTGCGCCAAGCCTTGTCGATCGTGCTGATCGCCATCGGCCTGATCGGCATGGTCACCCTGGTAATCGACTGGATCGAGCCGGTGATCGACTTCCGCTACATCCTGTTCGAGACGATCTCGGCCTTTGCCACGGTGGGGCTATCGGCCGGGATCACAGCCCAACTGTCCACCCCGTCGCAATTGCTGCTGGTCTTGCTGATGTTCGTCGGCCGGGTCGGCACAATCACTTTCGCCACGGCGCTGGCCCTGGCACCGCGTTCGGCCCACTATCGCTATCCACAGGAGCAACCCATTGTTGGCTAGAACCAAACGCCGCAAACCCGCCGCCGAAGCCGTGGCTGTGATCGGCCTTGGCAGGTTCGGCGCAGCTGTCGCCGAAGCGCTACTGAAGTCGGGCCATGATGTGCTGGCGATCGATTCCGACGAAAAGCTGGTGCAGCTGATGGCAGATGAGATGCCGCACGTGCTTCAGGCGGATACCACCGACCCCGATGCGCTGCGCCAGATCGGCCTGGCTGATTTCCAGCGTGTGGTGGTGGGCATCGGCAGCGACGTGGAGGCCAGCGTGCTGACCGTGATGGGGCTGACCGATCTTGGCATTCCGCAGATCTGGGCCAAGGCGGTGCACCGCACTCATGGCCGTATCCTGGAACGCGTCGGCGCGCATCACGTGGTCTATCCCGAGGAGCGGATGGGGCGCCAGGTGGCGCGGCTCGTCACCGGAAAGATGATCGACGCGATCGAGTTCGACGAGGATTTCTCGATCATCAAGACCCGCGCGCCCAAAGTGCTGGTCGGCAGCCTGGTGGGCATCATCGATACGATCAAGACCTATGGGGTCGCGATCATTGGTGTAAAGCCGAAGAACGGCCCGTTTCGTCACATCATCGAAGATACGATCATCCAGGCTGACGACCTGCTGGTGGTGGCAGGATGCAACGACAGTTGCGAGACTTTCGCCGCGCTCGATTGATCGGACAGATCAACGACCCTTGAACTGTGCCGGACGCTTTTCAAGGAAGGACTTTACCCCTTCCTTGAAGTCCTCGCTCGCAAACAGCGGCAACAGCTGGAGGTACACATGTTGAACGTGGGTATCGAAGCTTTCGTCCAGCCCCATCCGCATCATCCGCTTTGAGGCCAGCACAGCAAGCGGCGCATTGGCGGCGATTTCCGCTGCCATCGCCCGCGCCCGTGTCCCGACCTCCTCAGCCGCAACGACATGGTTGGCCAGACCTTCGGCCAGACAGTCGGCCGCGGTAAGCGTACGACCGGTGAAGATGATTTCCGCTGCCTTGGCCCAGCCAAGCATGCGCGGCAAGAACCAGGTGCCGCCGCTTTCCGGCACGACGCCGCGCTTGACGAAAGCCGCCGCCA
Source organism: Novosphingobium sp. (assembly GCA_044238415.1). Taxonomy (GTDB): domain Bacteria; phylum Pseudomonadota; class Alphaproteobacteria; order Sphingomonadales; family Sphingomonadaceae; genus Novosphingobium. Next base: position 7,341 of record JBIIDJ010000058.1, on the reverse strand, counting down.
GCTTGGCATTGTCGGCCATGATGCGGATGTCGCAGCCCAGCGCCAGGTCCATGCCATAGCCCGCAGCCGAGCCATTGAGGGCGCAGATCACCGGCTTGTCCATCGCGAAGAGCACGGTGGGCGGGGTGTTGCGGAGGTCGATCGTGGCCGGCGGGCGGCGGTCGGCACCGCCGATCCCCTGACCTGAAGAGGCTTCGTTGAGGTCAAGCCCGGCGCAGAACGCCCGGCCCGTCCCCGTCAGGATAACCACCCTGACCGCGGGATCCTCGTTCACAGCCACCAGCGTCTTCGTCAGCTCATCGAGCATAGCCGAGGAGATGGTGTTCATCCGCTCAGGACGGTTGAGCGTGATGGTGGCGATATGATCGGAGATTTCGCAGATCAAGGCGCTCATGTGGATCAGATCCGTTCGATGATGATCGCCGGGGCCATGCCGCCAGCGGCGCACATGGTAACCAGGCCATAGCGGCCGCCCGAACGCTCCAGCTCATCCAGCGCGGTACCGATCAGGATCGAACCGGTGGCGCCGATTGGGTGACCCAGCGCCATCGCGCCACCATTGATGTTGACCTTGTCGCGATCAAGTTCGAGGTCGCGGATGAACTTTTCGGCGACCACGGCGAAGGCCTCGTTGATTTCCCAGACGTCGATGTCGTCCTTCTTAAGGCCGGCCTTTTCGAGCACTTTCTTGGCCGCCGGCACCGGGGCGTTGAGCATCAGCGTGGGGCAATCGCCCTGGTTAGCATAGGCCACGATCCGGCCGCGCGGCTTGAGGCCGTGCTTGTCCGCATAGTCCTTGCTGGTCAGCAGCAGCGCGGCCGCGCCATCGACCACGCCCGAGCTGTTGCCGGCATGGTGCACGCCTTTCCAGTCCAACTCTGGATAAACGCGCTGGATCTGCTTCTTGAAAGTCACTCCGCCGCCAAGGTCGAAATCGGCCATGGCATCGAAGCTGGCCTTCAGCGCAGACAGCCCTTCCATGGTCGTTTCGGGCCGCGGAAATTCCTCGTGATCGAGCGCGACAGTGCCATCCTCGTTGTAGACGGTGACAACCGATTTATCGAAGCGGCCTTCGCGGATCGCGCGGGCGGCGCGTTCCTGGCTGACCAGCGCCAGCGCATCGAGCGCCTGGCGGTCAATCCCTTCGCGCGCGGCAATCGCATCGCCGCAAACGCCCTGATGGCTCTGCGGGTGCAGCTCGTCGAGCGCACGGTTGCCCGAACCCATCCCCAGCGGCCGGATCCCGGCATTGGCCAGTTCCGCGCCATAGGCAGCGGTGAAGCTCATCATTTCGGTGCCGCCAGCAATGACGCAATCTTCCATGCCCGACATGATCGTGGCTGCAGCCAGGTTCACCGAGGTGATGCCACCGCCGCAGAACCGGTCCAGCGTGGTGCCGCTGGCCGAGATATCATAACCGGCGGCCAGCGCCGACATGCGGCCCAAGTCTCCGCCCTGCTTGCCGTTCTGGCTGGAGGTTGACCAGATGATGTCATCAACCGTGCTAGTGTCGATATTGTTGCGGTCCTTGATCGCCTTGAGGCAAGTCGCGGCCAGGTGCTGCGGATGGAGGTGCGCCAAGGCGCCCTTGCCAGGCTTGCCAATCCCGCGCGGGGTCCGGACGGCGTCGATGATATAGGCTTCGGCCATGGCGCTTCTCCTTGATACGAATTGCAGTTGCGGGGCAGGTTCAAACCTGCTTTGACTCAGGTTTAACCGATCAGTTAAATTGTGCAAGGGATAGAACGATGAACCCCGACCTGCTGCCTGTCATTGTGGGCGTCGGCCAGATTAACGATCGGCCCGACAATCCGCTGGATGGCCGCGATCCGGTGATGCTGATGGCCGATGCCCTGCGCCAAGCGGAAGCCGACGCCGAGGTCCCGCTGCTCGCCGATGCCCATTGGCTAGGCGTGGTAGCGCAGATCGCCTTTCCCGAGATTACCGACGCGAGCATCCCCGTGGCCGAATCCATTGGTGCCCGGCAGGCGGAACTGGTCCAGTCGAAAGGCCCAAATGGCGACAGCCCGATCCTGTTGCTGAATGAAGCCGCCAACAAGATCGGCGCCGGTGAAATCAACATTGCTCTGGTGACCGGAGCCGAGGCGCTGCGCACGGCGGGTGCTCGCAAGGCCGCTACCCAGGGCGGGCAGAAGGGCGATGCCCTTCGCGATGCCACGCATCGGGTCCGGCTGGGTTATGCACAGAGCCACGGCCTGGTCGTACCGACTGATGTCTATCCGCTTTACGAAAATGCCTTGCGGGCGTCGCTTGGCCAGGCACTGGCAGAAGGACAGGCCGAGAGCGGAGAAATCTGGAGCCGGTTCTCCAATGTTGCGGCAAGCAACCCGGCCGCGTGGCTTCGCAAGCCAGTTTCAGCTGAAGACGTGATCACACCAAGCGACATGAACCGCCCGATCGCCTTCCCCTATACCAAGCTGCAAGTCGCCAATGCAGCGGTCAACCAAGGGGCCGGATTCATCGTCATGTCCGTTGGCGAAGCACGGCGGCGCGGTATTCCGGAGGCCAAGTGGATCTATGTCGGCAATGGCGCGGCCGCGCATGAACCGGGCGCAATCTTGGCGCGCGATGGCTATGTCCGAAGCGCCGGGATGGAAGTCTCGATCCGCAAGACGATGGAACTGAACCAGCTCACCACGGCCGATCTGGATGCGGTGGAGCTCTATTCCTGCTTCCCCTGTGTACCAAAGATGGCACGGCGCGTACTGGACTGGCCGGTGGATCAGCCGGCTACGGTGTTTGGCGGCCTGACCTTTGGCGGCGGCCCGATCGGCAATTACATGAGCCACGCGGTCGCCAGCATGGTGCTGAAGCTCAGGTCCGATGGGGGCACTGGCCTGCTCTTTGCCAATGGTGGTTATGCCACGCACAATCACACCATCGCGGTCAGCACCCGGCCAATCGCGGCAGCAAGTTTCCCGCGATCCTATGACTTCCAGGCCGAAGCCGATGCATCGCGCGGCCCTGTGCCCGACCTGGATGAGGACTATACCGGGGTGGCCACGATCGAGAGCTACACGGTGTTCTACGACCGCGAAGGTCTGCCACGCTCGGGCGTGGTCGTGGCGCGGACCAGCGAAGGCAAACGCACGCTCGCCCATGTCCCGGCGAGTGACATAGCTACGATCGCCAGGTTGCAGGGCGAAGGCGCCGAGCCGGTTGGAGCCAACGGCACGATTACCGCTGGCGAGCCCCTGCGGACCTGGCGCTTCGCCTAGCTGACCATCCCGGCGAGGCGGCCCTTGATGATCGCCTCGGCATCCCTGACGATCCGGCCGACCAGCACTTCGCAGGTCGGGATGTCATGGATCAGGCCCTGGATCATGCCGGCCGACCAGATACCGTGGTTGGTATCGCCGGTCTGCAGCCCTTCGCGCCCGCGTACGCCCTTCACCAGATGAGCAACTTCCTCAAACGGCTTGCCTTCGCGCTCAGCGGCGACGACCTGCTGGCTGACATCGTTTTTCGCAACGCGGGCAGTGTTGCGGAAGGTACGGAAAATCAGGTCAGTCGAACGCTCGTCGTTCGCCACCATGGCATCCTTGAATGACTGATGGATCGGCGCTTCGACCGTGGCCGTAAATCGGGTGCCCATGTTGATCCCGTCCGCGCCTAGTGCCAGCGCAGCGGCGAGGCCCCGTCCATCGCCGAAACCGCCCGAGGCGAGCAGCGGGATCTTCACCTTGTCAGCTGCTGCCGGGATCAGGATCAGACCGGGGATGTCGTCCTCGCCCGGGTGCCCGGCGCATTCGAAGCCGTCGATGCTGATCACATCGACGCCCGCCCTCTCGGCCGAAAGCGCGTGGCGAACGGCAGTGCACTTGTGCAAAATCTTGATGCCGTGGGGCTTCATCATCTCCCACAACTCGCGCACGGCAGGCGTCCCAGCAGTCTCGACGATCTTCACACCGGAATCGATGATCGCCTGGGTATAGGCCTTGTAATCGGGCGGATTGATCGTGGGGAAGACGGTCATGTTCACGCCGAACGGCTTATCGGTCATGCCCTTGCAGCGCTCAATTTCGGCAGCCAACGCTTCGGCGCTCGGCTGGGTCAGGCCGGTCAGGATGCCCAGGCCACCAGCGTTTGAGACTGCCGAGGCCATTTCGGCCACGCCGACCCACTGCATGCCGCCCTGGACAATCGGATGCTCGATTTCGAGCAGTTCGGTAATGCGGGTCTTGATGGCCATCGGAAGTCTCCCCCTTAGTAGGAACGCGGCAGGCCCAGCACGTGCTCGGCCAGATAGGACAGGATCAGATTGGTCGAAATCGGGGCCACGGTATAGAGCCGGGCCTCGCGGAACTTGCGCTCCACGTCATACTCCTCGGCAAAGCCGAAGCCGCCGAAGGTCTGGACGCACATATCGGCAGCGGCCCAACTAGCCTCGCTTGCCAGCATCTTGGCCATGTTGGCCTCTGCCCCCGGGTTGCCGCCGCTGTCGTAAACCTGGGCCGCATGGTGGACCATCAGCTCGGCCGCGCGCATCTGGGCATAGCAGCGGGCGATCGGGAACTGGACGCCCTGGTTCTGGCCGATCGGTCGATTGAAGACCTTGCGCTCCTTGGCATAGTCGCTGGCCTTGTTGATGAACCATTTGGCATCGCCGACGCATTCCGCAGCGATCAGGATGCGCTCGGCGTTCATGCCGGACAGAATATAACGGAAACCCTGCCCTTCCTCGCCAATCAGGCTGGAAGCGGGAATGCGCAGGTCATCGAAGAACACCTCGGTGGTGGAATGGTTCATCATCGTGCGGATCGGCTTGATCATCATGCCGTTCCCGACCGCCTGCCGCATGTCGACCAGGAAGATCGAGAGCCCTTCCGTCTTCTTCGTAACATGCTCGCGCGGGGTCGTGCGGGCCAGCAACAGCATCAGATCCGAATGCTCGGCGCGGCTGGTCCAGATCTTCTGGCCGTTGACCACATATTCGTCGCCATCGCGCACGGCGACTGTGCGCAGCGAGAGCGTGTCCGTCCCACTGGTCGGCTCCGAAACGCCGAAAGCCTGCAGCCGCAGCGAGCCATCGGCGATACCGGGCAGATAGGCGCGCTTTTGCTCCTCGCTGCCGTATTTCAGCAGCGTGTTCATGATGTACATCTGTGCATGGGCCGAAGCCCCGTTGCAGCCGGCGGTCTGGATTTCCTCCATGATCACCGCGGCGGCATCGAGTTTTAGCCCCGAGCCGCCATAGTCGGCCGGAATTAGGGCAGCGAGGAACCCGGCCTGGGTCAGGGCATCAACGAATTCCCCCGGATAGTCCCGAGAGCGATCCTTCTCACGCCAATAGTCCCCCGGAAACTCCGCGCAGAGCGCCTGCACTGCGCGGCGAATTTCGGCCAGGTCCTCGCTTTCGGTCATGCCGGGATCAGGCCGGGATCGCGTTGAATGGCACACCTTTGTCAGGACGATGGTCTTGCGGCAGGCCGAGCACCTTCTCGGCGATGGTATTCAGCAGCACCTCGTCCGAGCCGCCGGCAATGCGGCCCGTGGGCGCATTGAGCCAGCTGGTGCCCCAGTCTTCCTTCACATAGGCGTGGGGATCGAAATCGAAGGCCTGATTGCCTTGCAGGTCGAGCGCCATTTCCGACAGTTTCTGACGGCTGCGCACCGCCACCAACTTTTGCAGCGAACCTTCTGGCCCCGGCTGCATCCCGGCCTGCATCATGGCAAACGCACGCTTGGTGATGCTGTCCAGCCCCGCGCGCATCGCGTGATTGCGCGCGATAGCTGAGCGGATCCGGCCATCCTTGATCGCCGGCTTGCCGTTGATCGACAGATCCTTGGCCGTATCGACGAACAGGTCGAGATGCGGACCAAACCCGGCGCTGTCCGTAGCGATGTAGCGTTCGATCATCAGCGTGTGCAGTGCCACGCCAAACCCGCCGCCCACTTCGCCCATGCGCTGGCTGTCTTCCAGCCGCACGGCATCGAAAAACACCTCGTTCACATGGCTGTCACCGCCCGCTAGCTTGATCGGGCGGACTTCCACGCCTTCGGCGCGCATGTCGACCCAGAAATAGGTCAGACCCTTGTGCTTCTCGACCGTCGGATCGGTGCGGACCACGATCACGCCATAGTCGCAGTACTGCGCCCAGCTGGTCCAGATCTTCTGCCCGGTCATGCGCCAGCCGTTGCCATCGGGCTCGGCCTTGGTGCGGAGCGCTGCAAGGTCGGAACCGCCGGAGGGTTCGGAGAACAGCTGGCACCAGATTTCCTCGCCGCGCAGCGCCTTGATCACACGTTCCTTCACCCAGGCGCGGTCCTGGCCGTAGTGGATCAGGATCGGGATCGGCATGCCCAGCGAAATGCCGAAGTAGACGTTCGGCATGCCGAACTGCATCTCTTCGCTGTCATAAGCGATCTTGTGCATGTTTGAGAGGCCCTGCCCGCCGATCTCGGTCTGCCAGTTGATCCCGGCAAAGCCTGCATCGAACTTTTCGGCCATGTACTGGCGGCCCAGCGCCAGGTCTTCCTCGACCGTCAGGTTCAACTTGCCACGCGCGGCGCGCGAATACTTCGGCGCCACCGATTCAAGCCAGGCGCGCGCCTTGGCGCGATAGGTTTCGATCTCGCTCATGCGGCTTCTCCCGTCAGCTTTTCGACCAGCAGGTCTTCCCAGAACAGCAGGTTGCCCTGCTCGATCGCCAGGCTGCGAGCCCGGCGCATATGGAGGTGCAGACCCTGTTCCCAGGTCACCCCGATCCCACCGTGGATCTGCACGCAATCACGTGCGCAAGTGTCATAGGCTTCGGTCGCAGTCAGCCGCGCATCAGCAGCGGCAACCAGGAAATCATCGGTTCCGGCCACGGCAGCGGCGTGGATGCAGTTGGCGCGGGCGATTTCCACCAGGCCGTACATCTCGGCAATGCGGTGCTTGACCGACTGGAACGCGCCGATCAGCTGACCAAAGGCCTTGCGCATCACGGCATAGTCACGGGCGATGTGGAGCAGCGCCTCGGCCCCGCCGACCTGCTCGTGCGCCGTGACGACGGCCATCCGCGCCAGCACGTCGCGCGCCAGGGCCAGCGCTGCCGGACCTTCCGCCAGCACCGCCGCCGGGGTGCCAGCAAAGGTCACATCGGCATAGAGACGGCTGTTATCGAAGCTGGAAACGGTCTTCCGCTTGGCACCGGCAAGTTCGGCGAGCGCGAGCACCGGGCCATTGGCACCGCTGGCCCAGACCAGCACAAGTTCGGCCTTGATCCCGCCCGGCACCGCCGGCTTGGCCCCGGTCAGCTTGCCATCGGCAAACTTGGTGGAGGGCGCAGCGGGGAGCACGTCGGTTCCTTCAGCAAAGGCCACTGCACCGCGCGC
>JBIIDJ010000057.1:0-16412 GCA_044238415.1 Novosphingobium sp. | reverse complement strand
ATGGCGATCACACCGCGCTGCGCGAGCGTTTCCAGCCGCTCGCCGCCAGGGCCGATGCATCGGCGCACCTCCTGACCATACTGGGCCGGTCCTACGAACAGACCGGCGATCGCGCCGCTGCGGCGCCGTGGCTGGATCGTGCCGCTGCGGCCACTATGCCGCCGGTGATGGCCATTGCCGGGCGTGATCCGCTGGCTGCCATCGAACGCCGTCCGGATTCGTTCGAAGGGCTCGTCCTGCGTGCCGATGCAGACTATGCGCGGCAGTCGCTCGCACCGGCCTTTGGGTTTTATGATCGGGCAGCGCTGGTCCGCTATCCTGAATGGCTGATGCTGCGAGCCGTGCTGGCGCTGGAGGCGACCGGTGCAGGCGGCGGTGCCATTGCGGCCGCCGCGCGCTATCAGAACGGCTTCCCTGACAGTCTGCTGGCTGGACGGCTCGCGGCCGGTGGGGCAGGCGCGAGCGGTGACTGGGCGCAGGCCGTCTCGCTCTATGACAATGTCTCTGCCCGGTCCGGCCATCGTGACGTGCGACTGCTGGCCGATCTATCCCTGGCCCAACTGCGCGCCGATGATGGCGAAGCGGCGCTTACCAGCGCTGCCAAGGCGCACCGTATCCAGCGCGCCAGCGGCATCGCCGCTCAGGCTCGCGGGATGGCGCTGGCCAGGTTGAAGCGTGACAGGGATCAGGCCGCCCAGCTGCTTGCGAAAGCGCGAAAAGTGCTGGGTGATAATCCGCTGTTGCGCCAGGGGCAGGCCGATCTGGGGAAACGTTGAGCACTTGCCTCTCGACAAGGCGGTCGGCTGCCGTCAAAACTAATCGCGCGATTAAATTCGGAGCGAAACAGTATGGCGGGTGGTGTTCTGGCGGGGGTTACGGTGATCGAACTGGCGGGGATCGGACCCGGTCCGTTCTGCGGCATGATGCTGGCCGATCACGGGGCACGTGTGGTCAGGGTCGAACGGCCGGGAACTTCCAGCCGCTTTGGCGATGGCGGGAACCGCGACATCCTGAATCGCAATCGTGAACGGATCGAGCTGGATCTCAAGGATCCAGCCGCAATTGCGCAACTCAAAGAGCTGATTAAGAGCGCTGATGCGCTGATTGAAGGGTACCGGCCGGGTGTGATCGAGCGGATGGGCATTGGCCCCGACGTGCTGCTGGGCATCAATCCCAAACTGGTAATCGGGCGGATGACTGGCTGGGGACAAGACGGGCCGATGGCCCCGCTGGCCGGGCACGACATCAACTACATCGCCCTGTCCGGGGCGCTCCATTCCTATGGCCGCAAGGGTGAGAAACCAACCTTCCCGGTCAATGCCGTGGGCGATTTTGGTGGTGGTGGCATGATGCTGGCCTTTGGTGTCGTTGCTGGCATCCTGCACGCCCGTTCGGGTGGCGCCGGTCAGGTCGTCGATTGTGCCATGGTCGATGGTGCAGCGATCCTCTCGGCCATGACCTATACCTTTCTTGGCAACGGCCAGTGGCGCGATGAGCGCGGGGTCAACCTGCTCGACAGCGGGACCCATTTCTACGACACTTATGAAACCAAGGACGGGAAGTATATTTCGCTCGGATCGATCGAACCGCAGTTTTACGCGATCCTGCTGGAAAAGACCGGGCTGGCTGGCGATCCCGACTTTGCCCAGCAGATGAACCCGATGAAGTGGGATGAGCTCAAGGAGCGGATGACCGCACTGATCCTGACCAAGACCCGTGACGAATGGTGCGCGATCATGGACGGGACCGACATCTGCTTTGCCCCGGTGCTCAGCCTTAAGGAAGCACCGCAGCATCCGCACAACACTGCGCGCGGTACCTTTGTCGAAGATGGCGGCATGGTGCAGCCGGCCCCGGCGCCGCGCTTCTCGGCCACGCCGGCGCCCCCTGTGAAGCTGGCGGGGCGTTAAGCACTTGCTGAGCCGCATCGATCCGATGGTGCGGCTGCTTGCGCTGGCGATCGGGCTGGCACTGGTTCTGCCAGTCCACGGTGCTGCCCACCAAACAGCCCAGTTTGTCGCCAATGCGGCGGTGTTCCTGCTGTTCTTCCTCAATGGCCTGCGCCTGCCGCGCGGAGAGGTAAGGGCCGGGATTGGCAACCATCGTCTGCTCTGGCCGCTGGCTGGTTGGGTGTTCGGAGCGATGGGGCTGGCCGGTTGGCTGTTGTGGCAGGGCGGGCAGGGCTGGATGCCGCCACTGCTTGCGCTGGGCTTCCTCTTCCTGGGCTGCCTGCCATCGACCGTGCAGTCAGCCACAGCCTATTCCTCATTGGCAGGGGGTAATGTCGCCAGTTCCGTCGTCGCGGCGGCCTTGCTAAACATCTTGGGCGTTTTCCTGACCGCACCGCTGTTTTCCTTGCTGGCGGGGAGCGGGGCGACCGAATTCGATGCGTCGGGCCTGCTCAAGGTCGTGACGATCCTGCTGATCCCCTTCCTGCTTGGGCAAGCCATGCAGCGCTGGCTCGGCGATTGGGCCCGGAACAATCGCCCGCTGGTGACGCGGATGGACCGCACCTCGATCGCGATCGCGGTCTATGTCGCCTTTTCGGGTGCGGTTGAGCAACGCTTCTGGGCGCTGATTGACGGTGCCGGGTGGGGCTGGTTGGCGGGCGGGACAGCCCTGTTCCTGCTATTTGGTCACCTTGGTGCTTGGCTGGTGGGCGGATCAATCCGTCTGGACCGGCCCAATCGCATTTCGTTCCTGTTTGCCGGGGCGCAAAAGAGCATCGCCATGGGGGCGCCGCTGGCCACGGTCCTGTTTCCGCCCGCCGTCGCCGGTATCGTGCTGCTGCCGATCCTGCTCTATCACCTGTTGCAGCTCGTGCTCGCCGCGCCGATTGCCAACCGGCTCAATCGGCCCTGACGGCTGCTTCGATCTCGATATCTGGATTGCGCCGGTTGTGGCGGATCGACCACCACAGCGACAGCCCGATCAGCACCGCCCCGATCAACCCGGTGACTGTTTCGGGTATGTGCATGACTGCCGAAAACAGCATGATCCCGCCCAGCGCAATGATCGCCCAGAAGGCACCGTGTTCGAGATAGCGGTATTCGGCCAGCGTCCCCTGCTTCACCAAGTGGATCGTCATTGAACGGACGAACATCGCGCCGATCGACAGGCCGAGCGCGATCACCACCATGTTATTCGATAGCGCGAAGGCGCCAATCACGCCGTCGAAACTGAACGAGGCGTCGAGGATGTTGAGATAGAGGAACCCACCAAGGCCTGACCTTACAACCGCACCTTGGAGCTTCAGCGCTTCCTCGCGCATTTCGAGAATCGTCGAGATCGCCTCGACCGCGATGAAGGTGATCAGACCGAGCGTCCCCGACACCATGAAGGTCAGGGCATCGCCCTCTGGCAGCAGGGTCGAGATGCCATAGATCACGAGCAGCAGGAGCGCGATTTCGGCGGCCTTGATGTTTGAAACAATGCTCAGCTTTTCCTCGATCCAGGCGATCCAGTGGACGTCTTTCTCGCCATCGAAGAAGAACGACAGGCCGACCATGGCCAGGAAAGCGCCGCCAAAGCCAGCAATACCAACATGGGCGCTGGAGACTATGCGCTCGTATTCTTCCGGGCTGTTGAGCGATAGCGTCACCGCGTCCATCGGCCCAAGGCCAGCCGCCACTGCAACAATCGCCAGCGGAAAAATGATTCGCATCCCGAAGACAGCGATCAGCATACCCCAGGTCAGAAACCGTTGCTGCCAGACCTCGTCCATGTCCTTGAGCACTGCGGCATTGACCACGGCGTTGTCGAAGGACAGCGAGACTTCCAGGATCGACAGGACAAAGATGATCCACAGCATCGAAGCCGTGGCGGCCAGGCTGCCGGACTGTGCCCATCCGTACCACACGCCCAGCGCAAGGCAGACGAGCGTGAACACCATCGAAAACTTGTAATAGCGCAGCAGCATTGGTCCCCACCTTCCTTCAGGGACCCGCCCTATTTCGGCTGGTAGGTCTGTTCAATCCCCGGGAACGATCTGTCCCGAACTTCGGCTGCATAACGCGCCGCCGCAGCCGAAATCGTTTCGGCAATTTCTTCATACCGCTTCACGAAGCGGGGTACGCGCTCGAACATGCCAAGCATATCCTCGGTCACGAGGACCTGACCATCGCACTGGGCCGACGCGCCAATGCCAATGGTGGGACAGGAAACAGCCCGCGTAACGGCAATCGCAATTGGTTCGACCACGCCTTCCACGACAATCGCAAAGGCTCCAGCCTCGTCCAACGCCTTGGCATCGGCGACGATCTTGGCCGCCTCGGCCTCGCTGCGGCCGCGGGCATTGTAGCCGCCTAGCACGTTGACGGCTTGCGGCGTCAAGCCCACATGCCCCATCACAGGGATGCCGCGCTGGGTCAGAAAGGCGACCGTTTCGGCCATGGCCGCCCCCCCTTCGAGCTTGACCGCCGCACAACCGGTTTCCTTGAGCAGCCGGGCGGCACTTTCAAAGGCCTGTTGCGGCGAGGCTTCGTAAGCACCGAACGGCATGTCGACCACTACGGCAGCATGGTAGGAGCCGCGCACCACGGCCGCGCCATGCGCCGCCATCATATCTAGCGTGACCGGGACCGAACTGGGCAGGCCATAAATCACCTGGCCCAGCGAATCCCCCACGAGCAACAGGTCGCAGTGGGCATCGAGCAATTGGGCCTGACGGGCGGTGTAAGCGGTAAGCATCACGACCGGTTCCGCTGTCACGCCATCCACCTTGCGCTTGCGGATTGCAGGGATAGTCAGCCGCTTCATCGGCGCTGGCGTGGGGTTGGCGCGGCTGGTGGCCGTGTCGAGCTGGAAGGTCGTGGACATGAACAGGCCTTAGACGCTCTCGCAAAGCTGGGGAAGGCCCGGCTTTTAGCGCTTGCCAATGAGATACATGGCGCTAGCTTCCCCCGCCATAGCTAACGACCGGCCGGACAAGGCATCCGGCCGCGCCATTCTAGGGGAATTGCATGTTCGGTCGCGTCAAATCACTCGACGCCATTCTGGCCACAGCTGAAAAGAAATCGCTCCACCGTTCGCTCGGTGCGTTCCAGCTGACCATGCTGGGCATCGGTGCGATCATCGGTACCGGTATTTTCGTGTTGACTGCCGAAGCCGCTCAAAAGGCTGGGCCGGGGATGATGATCAGCTTCATCATCGCTGGTTTCGTCTGCGCTGTGGCAGCCTTGTGCTATGCGGAAATGGCCTCGATGGTGCCGGTTTCCGGCTCCGCTTATACTTATTCCTATGCCTCGATGGGTGAAATTGTCGCCTGGATCGTGGGTTGGGCATTGATCCTTGAATATGCGATCGCCGCCTCGGCGGTCTCGGTCGGGTGGTCCAACTATTTCGTTGGCCTGATGCAATCGGGCCTAGGGATCGAGTTGCCGACCTTCTTCACCAAGGGCGCCTTCGCGGCCGTTGGCGGCGGGATCAACCTGCCGGCGATCTTCGTCGCACTGCTGGTGACCGCTCTGCTGGTGATCGGCACCAAGGAATCGGCCACGTTCAACGCCGTGCTGGTGGTGATCAAGGTGGTCGCGCTCACTGCCTTTATCATCCTGGCCCTGCCGGTGATGAAGATGGAGAATTTCGAGCCCTTCACGCCGCTCGGTTTCGCAGGGGTTTCGGCGGCGGCAGCCTCGATCTTCTTTGCCTATGTGGGGTTCGATGCGGTGTCCACCGCAGCTGAGGAAACCAAGAACCCGCAGCGCAACATGCCGATCGGTCTGATCGGCAGCCTCGTGATCTGCACCATCTTCTACCTCCTGGTCGCGGCCGGTGCGATTGGCGCGGTTGGCGCGCAGCCGGTGTTTGGTGCTGCTGGTGAAGTGCTGGCTGCGGGCAGCAAGGAACTGCAGGCCCAGTGTGCTGCCCTGACGGGAGCCGGCAATGTCCCGTTGGTCTGCTCGGACGAGGCGCTGGCCCACGTCCTGCGTGAAATCGGCTATGTCAATGTCGGCAACCTGATTGGCCTCGCGGCCTTCCTCGCGCTGCCTTCGGTCGTGCTGATGATGCTGTTCGGCCAGACTCGCATCTTCTTCGTCATGGCGCGTGACGGCCTGCTGCCGGAAGGCCTGGCCAAGGTGCACCCGAAGTTCAAGACGCCGCACGTTGTGACCATTATCACCGGTATCTTCGTGACTTTCGCTGCCGCCTTCTTCCCAGTCGGCCAGCTGGCTGACATCTCGAACTCGGGTACGCTGTTCGCCTTCATGACCGTGGCAATCGGTGTGCTGATCCTGCGCCGTACCGCTCCGGATCGTCACCGTCCGTTCCGTACTCCGGCGATCTGGCTGGTAGGTCCGGCGGCGGTGGTCGGCTGCGCCTACCTGTTCTTCAACCTGTCGGGTTACACAGAACTGATGTTCCTGGGCTGGGCATTGATCGGCCTGGTAGTTTACTTCTCCTACGGCCGCCGCAAGAGCCATGTCGGCCGCGGCCTGGTGGAAGTGCACGAACAGGATGCAGACGCTCCGCCGCAGCCGGTTCCGCCGCTGCCGGGTGCGAAGCTGGATTGAGCCTAGCAAAACGTCTCGCCCCTCCGGGGGCAAGGAGAGGGGCCGCTTCCTGAACAGGAGGCGGCCTTTTCTTTTTCCGGTGTCGTTCAGGATTGCCGCAATGCCGCGGCAATCTGCCACGTATGTAGCTATTCAGACAGCTTCGAGCGAGTAACCGGCCGAGCGAACAGTGCGGACCGGATCGGGTGCACCGTCTATCTCGATCCCTTTGCGCAGGCGGCGGATGTGGACATCCACTGTCCGCAGTTCGATCTCGCTCTCGGTGCCCCAGACCGCATCCAGCAGCTGGCCACGGCTGAACACGCGCCCGGGATGCTCCATGAAGAATTTGAGCAGGCGGAACTCGGTTGGCCCGAGCGCAATAACCTGGCCGCGGCGCAGGACCTTGTGTGCGGTCGCATCGAGCGAAAGATCGCCCACGGTCAGCGTCTCACCAGCCAGGGCCGGCCGGATCCGGCGCATGATTGCATTGACCCGCGCCAGCAGCTCGCGTGGGCTAAAGGGCTTGGTCAGATAATCGTCAGCGCCGGTTTCCAGCCCGCGTATCTTGTCATCTTCTGCGCCACGCGCGGTCAGCATGATGATTGGTACGTGAGCGGTGGCCTTGTCCCGCCGCAGCCGGCGGCAGACCTCGATCCCGCTGGTCCCCTCTACCATCCAGTCGAGCACAACGAGATCGGGTGCTTCCTCCTGCGCGAGGAGCAGGGCCTCGTCGCCATCGGGTGTGACGGACACGGCATAGCCTTCCGCCGTGAAGCGGAATTCCAGCAGTTCCGCCAGTGCCGGATCGTCTTCGACCAGCAGCAGGCGTGCTTTGGTCATGATCAGGCTCCTGCCAGATCTTCCCGGTCGGTCAGATAGGCGCCGGTCGCGGCATAGTGGACCATTTCCGCAACATTGGTCGCATGATCCCCGATCCGCTCAATATTTCGGGCAACGAACAGCAATTCGGCTGCGCTGCTGATCGACGAGGGGTTCTCGATCATGTGGCTGACGAGATTGCGGAAGATGGAGTTGTAGAAGGCGTCCACCTTATCGTCGCGGGCCACGATCTCGGCTGCCAGCGCGGCGTCGCGGGCGGCAAAGGCGGTCATCACATCATGCACCATTTCCCCCGCCACTTCGGCCATGGCTGGGATCAGGGTCAGTGGTTCGAACTTCTTGCGGCTCTCGATCTTGTCCGTGCTCTTGGCGATGTTCTTGGCATAGTCGCCGATCCGCTCGATCACGCCGGCAATCTTCAGCGCGGCGATGACTTCGCGCAGATCGTCCGCCATCGGCGCGCGCAAGGCAATCACGCGGACAGCCAGCTTGTCGACTTCGGCTTCAAGCGAATCGATCCGCTTGTCGCGGGCGATGACACCCTTGGCTAGTTCACTGTTGCCCTTAACCAGGGCTTCCATCGCTTCTGCCAGTGAGACTTCGGCCAGTCCGCCCATCTCGGCGATCAGACCGCGCAGTCGGGTGATGTCCTCGTCGAAGGCCTTGACGGTATGTTCCTGTGCCATGCTTCCTGCCTCAGCCGTAACGGCCAGTAATGTAATCCTTGGTCCGCTCTTCGCGGGGATTGGTGAAGATGTCGCTGGTCTTGCCGTATTCCACCATCTTGCCGAGGTGGAAGAAGGCGGTGCGCTGCGAAACGCGCGCAGCCTGTTGCATGGAGTGGGTGACGATGACGATGGCGTAACGCCCCTTCAGCTCGCCGATCAGTTCCTCGATGCGGGCGGTCGCAATCGGGTCAAGCGCCGAGCAGGGCTCGTCCATCAGGATCACTTCGGGATCGACCGCGATCGCGCGGGCGATGCACAGGCGCTGTTGCTGACCGCCCGAGAGGGCAGTTCCGCTATCGGCCAGGCGATCCTTGACTTCTTCCCACAGGCCAGCGCGCTTGAGCGACTTTTCGACGATGTTGTCGAGATCGGCCTTGCTTCCGGCCAGGCCGTGAATGCGCGGGCCATAGGCCACGTTTTCGTAGATCGACTTGGGGAAGGGGTTGGGCTTCTGGAACACCATGCCTACCCGGGCACGCAGTTGCACCACGTCCATGCCGGATTTGTAGATGTCCTCGCCATCAAGCGTGATCTCGCCTTCGACACGAGCACCAACGATGGTGTCGTTCATCCGGTTCAGCGCGCGCAGGAAGGTGGACTTGCCGCAGCCCGACGGGCCGATGAAGGCCGTCACATACTCGGTCGGGATGTCGATCGAGACGTCATCAATCGCTCGCTTCTCACCGTAATAGATGGAAACGTTGCGCGCGCTGATCTTGGCAGCGACGGGATCAAGGGGATGGGTGGTGGACATTACCAGCGTTTCTCGAAACGGTTGCGGAGGTAGATGGCGAGGCCGTTCATCACCAACAGGAACAGCAGCAGCACGATGATGGCTGCAGAAGTCCGTTCGACGAAGCCCCGGTCAATCTCGTCAGACCAGAGGAAAATCTGCACCGGGAGGACCGATGCGGGCGAGGTGAAGCCTTCAGGCGGGGAAGCAACAAAGGCTCGCATCCCAATCATCAGGAGCGGGGCCGTTTCGCCAAGAGCGCGGGCCATGCCGATGATCGTGCCGGTCAGGATACCGGGCAGGGCCAGCGGCAAGACGTGGTGGAACACCGTCTGGACCGGGCTTGCACCAACCGCCAGGGCCGCATCGCGGATCGACGGCGGTACTGCCTTGATGGCATTGCGGCCCGAGATCACGATCACCGGCATGGTCATCAGCGCCAGCGTCATCCCCCCGATCAGCGGGGCGGAGCGATAATTGGGGAAGATCCAGAGGAACACCGCCAATCCAAGCAGGCCGAAAATGATCGACGGCACCGCGGCCAGATTGTTGATCGAGACCTCGATAACATCGGTCCAACGGTTCCGCGGAGCATATTCCTCAAGGTAGATCGCTGCCAGCACGCCAATCGGGAAGGCCAGCAGCAGGGTGACCAACATCGTCAGCATCGAACCCTTCAGCGCGCCCCAGATGCCCACGGCTTGCGGACCTGTGGCGTCAGCCCGCGTCAAGAAGCCGGGGTCCCACACGCGGGCCAGCTTGCCTTCCGTTTCAAGTTTCGCGGCAATCGCCTTGAGTTCGGTCGAGGCGCCGTCGCCGCGCAGCGCGGCGGCAAGATCGTCGCTGGTCGGCACGCCGGCCGTCACTTTGCTGCCCAGCAGCGCCGGATCGGCGATGATGGCGCGGGCAACTTCGCGCCAGGCCTGGGGATCGAGTTCGGCAGCGGCTTGTTCACCCAGCGTCTTGGCCGCGGCGGCCGTAACCACGGCTGGCAATCCGGCTACTTCGAGCTGAGCCATTGGATCGCCAGAGGCGAGGTTGGCCGGATCGACCGTCATGCCGCTGGCAGCAAGATCGATGTCGAAGCGCAATTCAGCCCGCTTGAAACCGCCGACTGCGTTGGCAGTCATGGTGATCAACAGGAAAGCGAGGACCAGACCGGAAAAGACCACGGCAGTCAAACCCAGCGCGCGGAAGCGGCGCTCGGCGGCGTAACGGGCCTTCAGGCGGGTGGAGGAAACGTTACTCATAAGCTTCGCGGAACCGCTTGACGACGCGCAGGGCGATGAAATTGAGAGCCAGGGTGACGCAGAACAGCACGAAACCCAGGGCAAAGGCCGAGAGCGTGGCCGGGTGATCGAAGCTGCCTTCGCCAGTCAGCATGGCGACGATCTGGAAGGTGACGGTCGTCATGCTCTCGAACGGATTGGCGGTGAGCCGGGCGGTCGCTCCCGCGGCCATGACAACAATCATCGTCTCACCGATTGCACGGCTGACAGCCAGCATGATCCCGGCAACGATGCCGGGGAGCGCGGCCGGAATCAGGACCTTCTTGATCGTTTCCGAAGTCGTGGCGCCGAGCGCCAGGCTTCCATCGCGCATAGCCTGGGGCACGGCGGCAATGCTGTCATCCGCCATCGACGAGACGAAGGGGATGATCATGATGCCCATGACCAGGCCCGCCGCCATCGCGCTTTCGCTGGATGCGCTGGCAATGCCGACCGCCTGGGCCGCGTCGCGCACCAGCGGGGCAACGGTGAGCGCTGCGAAGTAACCGTAAACCACCGTCGGAACGCCGGCGAGAATTTCGAGCAGCGGCTTCATCCACTTGCGGACGTTGGCTGAGGCGTACTGGGTCAAATAAATCGCGCTCATCAGGCCGAGCGGGATCGCCACCAGCATGGCAATGATCGCGCCGATGAAGATCGTGCCCCAGAATAGCGGGATCGCACCATAATCCTCGCCAAGGTTGGCGCCGGGCGTGGCCATGGGGTCGGGGCCCCAGTGTGTACCCAGCAGGAACTCGACAGGAGTCACGAAGCCGAAAAAGCGCCATGTCTCGTAGATCAGCGATGCGACAATGCCGAATGTCGTCAGAATCGCGACCAGCGAGGCAAGCAGCAGTCCGGCGAGGACCGCCCGTTCGACGCTGGTGCGAGCGGTGAAATCTGGGCGCAGGCGCAGAAAGGCAAAAGCGCCGCCGGCAAAACCCAAGACCAGCGTGACCACCACGCCGATCGTGCCGAACCGGCCGATCGCTTCGCGGAACGGTTCAACCAGGCCATTGGCAGCAGGGTTGAAGGCGCCGAAGGCGCTGCCTGCAGCCACCGCATAGGCTTCGGCCAGCATTGAATCCCGTTCGATGCCAAAGGCGGGCAGGCTGGCGGCAGCTGGGTGGCTGGTAACCTGAGCCAGAATCAACCCAGGGCTGATCCCGTTCCAGATCACAGCAAAGATCGCGGCGGGTACGGCCGCCCACAATGCGACATACCAGCCGTGATAGTTTGGCAGTGAATGCAGCGGAGCGCGCGTTCCGGCAGGTGCCGCGCGCTTGAAAGTCCAGGCGCGCGAACGCGCCGCCAGCCAAGCGATCAGGCCCAAACCAAGGGCAAGCAGAAGGGGAGTGGCTGGCGACATCGTTGCTGCTGTTCTTCTTACCTTACTTGAGGCTGCTGGCGTCCATCACGGTCAGTCCGCTGACCACGGCAGCGTTCTTGGCCTGAACGTCATCCGGCGAAACGACCATACCCTGGCGGGCCAGCAGGCCACCCTTCGACCAGTTCTTGGCCCATTCCGCCATGAATTCCTTAAGACCCTTGATCGCAGTTACGTGCGCCGCCTTGACGTAGATATAAAGCGGGCGGGCGCCCGGATAGCTGAAATCGGCGATCGATGCATAGGTCGGATCGACGCCGTTCATCGGCGAGCCCTTCAGCTTGTCCATATTCTCTTCAAGATAGGAGAAGCCGAACACGCCCAGGGCCTTGGGATTGGCTTCCAGCTTCTGCACGATCAGGTTGTCATTCTCGCCTGCATCGACATAGGCACCGTCGTTACGCACTTCGGTGCAGACCTTTTCGTGCTCTTCCTTGTTGCTGTCCTTCAGGGCCTTCATCGCCGGGTCGGTGTCGCAGCCCTTCATCAGGATCAGTTCCTTGAGCGCGTCACGCGTGCCCGAGGTCGATGGCGGTCCATAGACCAGGATCGGGATCGCCGGCAGGGCAGGGTTAACGTCAGCCCAGGTCTTGGCGGTCTGCGGCTTGCCGAACGGGTTGGCCGCCAGGGCCTTGTAAACGTCGGCCTGGGTCAGCGGGATCGAGGGGCCATCCTTGGCCTCGCCAAAGGCAATGCCGTCAAGGCCAACCTGGATCTCGATAATGTCCTTTACGCCGTTCTTCTGGCAGTCCTCGAACTCGGACTTCTTGATGCGGCGCGAGGCGTTGACGATGTCCGGATGCTGCACGCCGACGCCCGAGCAGAACAGCTTCATGCCGGCACCGGTGCCGGTCGATTCGATGATCGGCGATTTGAACTCGGCGTTCGACTTGGCAAGCGAATCTGAAATCGCCTTGGCAAAGGGATAAACGGTCGAAGAACCGACGGCGCGGATCTGGTCACGCGAAGTGGACTGGGAGCCGCAGGCGGCCAGCAAGGTCGCACTGGCGGCAGCGATGATCAGCTTGGTCTTGGTCATGGAATCGCCCTCCTATTAGCAGGTATGGGAGTGCAGTGGAGGACTTTCATGACAGGTTTATGACAAATGATCAGCGTCAGGGCGATGCGGCATAAGGACGGATACCGTTGTGCCCTGGCCAAGCGTGCTGGTTATATCGAGCCGTCCGCGGTGGCGCTCGACAATGTGTTTAACAATGGCCAGCCCAAGCCCCGTTCCTCCGGATGCACGGCTGCGCCCGGGATCGGTGCGGTAGAACCTCCGGGTGAGGTGCGGGAGGTGTTCCGGGGCAATACCCGG
This sequence comes from Novosphingobium sp., assembly GCA_044238415.1. Lineage (GTDB taxonomy): Bacteria > Pseudomonadota > Alphaproteobacteria > Sphingomonadales > Sphingomonadaceae > Novosphingobium. Next base: position 3,644 of record JBIIDJ010000057.1, on the reverse strand, counting down.
CCCATGATCAGTGACGCTCAGCACCACACTGCGTTGGCCATCGAACGCGACGCTTATTTCGACCGGCGACTCGTCGGCGCCATATTTCAGTGCGTTGTCGATCAGGTTGCGCAGCAATTGCTCAAGCTGGGTGGCATCACCGGCAATTTCGGCGCCCTCAACTGCTGCAATCAGTTGCACGCGCTCCTTGCCGCGCAGCGTTGCCACTTCGCCTACAACCCGAGCCGCCAGCTTGCCCAGATCGAGCAGTTCGGTCGGCCGGTCATGCTTTTCCGCTTCGGCATGGCTCAGTGACAGCAGATCTTCGACCAGCGAGAGCATCCGCCGTGCCTCGCGCAGGATGATGCCCAGGAACCGCTGGTGCGCCTCGGCATCGACGCTGGGGCCGCCTTCCTCAAGAGTCTCGGCATAGCCAATGATCGCGGCGAGCGGCGTGCGTAGCTCGTGGCTGGCATTGGCGACGAAATCGGTGTGGGCGCGGCTGACGTCCGCTTCAATCGTGCGGTCGGCCAGTTCGATGATCCAGCGCTGGCGGTTGATCGAGCGGCGGGTCAGTTGCCAGAGGCTGCGGGTTCCAGTGAAGCCGCTGATGGTAACCGATTCGCCATCACCCATGTCGAGCAGCCGCATGGCATCAGGGTGGCGCAGGCCAATCCGGGCGTCCTGGCCCTGGATATGGGCACCCAGCGCCTCGCGCGCTGCGGCATTGGCCATCACGATCCGTGTCGCTTCCAGCACCAGCAGCGGCTGGCCAAGCGATTCGATCGCCTCGCGTACGGCATCACGGGTAACTTCGGCCTTGTCGACGCGGATTTCTGCTACTTCCGGCTCGGGCAAGGTCAGCCATAACGAGCCGATCCAGACCAGCGCCACAGCGCCAACCAGCCAGAAATTGACGCCAGCAATCGCCATGCCCAGCGTCGCAAGCGCGGCAAGGGACAATCCTGCGATCGGAAGGGAGCGCTTGCCGGTCATGCGGTTGAGATATCTAAACTGTCCGGGCACGCCATGCCAGCAGCCTTTTGTGCTGGCACCTGCCGGAAGCTGGTGGTGACCCCTACGGGACTCGAACCCGTGTTTCAGCCGTGAAAGGGCCGCGTCCTAGACCGCTAGACGAAGGGGCCAAACCGGCTTGAGGCCGTCAGGCAGGCCGGGCGTTTAGGGAAGCAGGCCGAGGGGGTCAAGCCTGTTTTCGTAAGAATGTTTCAATCGGCCCAGGCAGCGTCTTCAACGTGCAGTTCTGCGGCCGGACGGCTGGCCCAGTCATCGATCTTTGCCCGGCCGGAAAGCCAGAACCGGCGTCCCTGCGCGCGGTGTAGCAGGGCTTGACCGAGCTCGGTTTCAGCCGCTCGAAAGGCCACGGCCTTAAAGCTGAACCCGTCATCGCCGCGCACGATTAGGCGGACATGATCCTTGCCTACCAGGTCAGCCTTGACCAGCCGGACCGGACCGACCGCGATGCGCGGCCCGGGCCAGCCCATGCCGTAAGGACCGGCGCTTTCCAGTGTCTCAATGAGGGGCGGCACCAGCCCTCCCGGCGCCACTGCCAGGTCGAGCGACAAGGACTGTCCGGCCTGGGCAGCAGTTACCGCTGCACCGAGCCGGGCGTCGAGAAAATCGGCAAGTGCCGATAGCTGGTCCGGAGCAATTGTCAGGCCCGCCGCCATGGCATGGCCACCCCCGGCCACCAGCAGACCCGCCTCGCGCGCGGCGATGATCGCGGCGCCCAGGTCCACTCCGCCGATTGACCGACCCGAGCCCTTGCCATGTCCATGCTCGTCGGCATCGAGCGCGATGACCAGGGCGGGACGTCCTGCCTTTTCCTTGATCCGCCCGGCGACGATCCCGATCACTCCGGGGTGCCAGCCTTGCCCGGCCAGGATCACTACGGCGCGGTTGTGCTGGCTGGCAAGCTGGGCTTCAGCGGCTTCCTGCACCGAGGCTTCGATCGCGCGGCGCTCCTCGTTGAGCTGCGAAAGTTGCGCGGCGATCTCGCGGGCCTCGTCCGGATCCTCAGTCGTCAGCAGGCGCACCCCCAGCGTCGCCTCACCCACCCGGCCGCCGGCATTGATCCGTGGCCCCAGGGCAAACCCCAGATCACTGCAAGTTGGCGCACGGTTCAGCCGACTGGCATCGATCAGGGCTGCCATGCCCACATTCTCGCGCCGGGCCATCACTTTCAGCCCCTGCGCCACCAGCGCCCGGTTGAGGCCATGCAGCGCGGCGACATCGGCGACGGTGCCCAGTGCCACCAGATCGAGCAGGCTCAGCAGATCCGGTTCGGGTCGATTGGCGAAGAAGCCGCGCTGCCGCAGCGCCCGCACCGTGGCAACTGCGAGCAGGAAGGCCACACCCACCGCTGCAAGGTGCCCATGGGCCGCGCCCTCGGCGCATTCGTCAAGCCGGTTCGGATTGACCAGTGCCATGGCGAGCGGCAGTTCTGCCGCGCACTTGTGATGATCGACTACGATCACGTCGATACCCGCCGCGTGGGCCTGGGCGAGAGCGTCGAAGGCCATTGCCCCGCAATCGACGGTGACCACCAGGCTGGAGCCTTCCTGACCCAGCCGCACCAGCGCTTCACCAGACGGGCCATAGCCTTCGAGCAAGCGGTCGGGGATATAGTGCCGGGCCTGGTGCCCCAGCATGCGCAGCAGGCGGATCAGCAAGGCCGCACTGGTCGCTCCGTCCACGTCGTAATCGCCGTAGACCGTCAGTGTTTCGCAGCTCAGCACGGCCTGGGCTAGCCGTTCGGCGGCCTGGTCCATGTCGCGAAAGGTTGAAGGGTCGGGCAGGAAGGCGCGGAGCGACGGGTTGCGGTGCCGCTCGATGTCTTCGGATGGGACTCCGCGGGCCAGCAGCAGCTGGGTCACCAGATCGTGATCGAGCGAGGTGCCAGCGCCGGACAGGTCCATGTTGCCGCCGCGCCAACGCCAGGTCCGCCCGGTGAGCGAGCGATCAATGCCAAGGATTGAGGGAGCGGCCGATGCCATGTGGCGCCAATAATCCAGCGCTGCGTCATGGGAAAGGGGGCGTGGCTGCTTTTCCCGGCTTTCCCCGGCAGTTCTGCTGCGCCATGATGGTACATCATGCTGGCAATCATCTGGCACAGCCGCACTGGCGCCGCGCGGGCGCTCGCTGAAGCCGCCAAGGCAGGGGCGGGCGATGGCGCGTACCTGATTGCCGCTGCCGACGCTCGGCCAGAAGACCTATTGGGCGCGCAGGGCTATCTCTTCGTCTGTCCCGAAAACCTTGGCACGATGAGCGGGGCGATGAAGGAGCTCTTTGACCGTTGTTATTACCCGCTGCTAGGTCAGGTCGAGGGACGAGCCTATGCCACTATAATTGCTGCGGGCAGCGATGGCAGCGGGGCGCAGGCTCAACTGGACCGCATCGTGACTGGTTGGCGCCTGCGCAGGGTGGCCGAACCGATGATCGTCAACCTCTCTGCGCAGACACCGGAAGCGATTCTGGCCGCCAAGACTGTTCCTGCGGCCAGGCTGGCCGCTGCGCGGGCGCTGGGGGAGGGCCTTGCCGAAGGCCTTGCGGCCGGGATTTTCTAAGCAACTTCATCCGTTTCGGCGGGATTTCGCGCGACGGGACTCGACGAGCGCCCCAGATTGGTGTCAGACAATTGGGTGAAC
>JBIIDJ010000056.1:0-16465 GCA_044238415.1 Novosphingobium sp. | reverse complement strand
CGCTGGCGGGTGGCCAGGCTGACCGATTTGGAGCCGCGCAGCGCCCGGCTGACCGTCGGCTGCGAAACCCCGGCCAGATAGGCGATGTCAAAGCTCGTCGGCTTGCTGGAGGGCTTGCGCCCCATGCTCTCTCCCCGTGCTGTTCGGCTGCGGGCTGGTGACGCCCGGTTATCCCCCTGGAAATAGAGCCGCACAGGGCTGGCGGCAAGCCCGCCAACTTTCTTGTGTCAGCCGCGCCGCGGTATTGGACAAGGCCGCCAAGGCGCGTTAGCTCGGAGCATATTCAATCGCGCGATTAAACTGCGTGACAACCTGACGGGACCGGACGCCATGGACTTCGACCTATCCGAAAATCAGGAGCTTTTCCGCGCAACGGTGGAGCGGTTCTGCGGTCCCGGCGATGTCGCCTCGCGCCATGCCAAACGCCGTCATCCGGGCGGCATTGACCGGGCGGCATGGAGTGAGCTGGCCGGCCTCGGGCTGGTCGCACTGGCGGCGAGTGAAGCCGATGGCGGCCTTGGCGGCAGTCTGACCGATTGCGCGGTCGTGGCCCGGGCGCTGGGGCAGGGGCTGGCGGTGGAACCCTGGCTGGAATGCGGCTTTCTGCCCGCCAGGCTGCTGGCCGGTGATGCCCGGCTGGCGGATGTCCTGTCGGGCGGGGTGCTGGCCACACTGGCCTGGGCTGAGCCCGGGCGTCGGTTTGCCCTCGAAGCGGCCGCAACGAGTGCCGATGGGGGCAAGCTTTCGGGCGAGAAGACCTTCGTTTCGTGCGGCGCTGCGGCCGACCTGTTCCTGGTCTCGGCCCGGCACGAGGGGACCAGCCGATTGTTCGCCGTGCCGCGCAGCGCTGCGGGTCTGACTGTCACGCCCTATGCAGCGGCGGACGGCAGCGAGGCGGCAATGCTGCGGCTGGATGGCGTGGCCGTCGATGGCCCGCTGCACGGTGATCTGGGTGCGGCGATCGAGGCCGCCCGAATTCTCGCTGCCGCCGAAATCGCCGGCCTCGCCCAGCGGTTGTTCGACGATACCCTGGCCTATGTGAAGACGCGTGAGCAGTTCGGCCAGCCGATCGGCCGGTTTCAGGTGATCCAGCACCGTTTGGTCGATGCCTATGCCCGGGTGGAGGCAGTCCATTCGGCCGTGCTGCGCGCCCTGCTCAAACCCGATACCCCGCCGGCGGCGATGAAAGCCTTCGTGGCCGAGGAGGCGCTGTGGGTCGGCCAGCAGGCAGTGCAGCTGCACGGCGGGATGGGCATGACTGATGAACTGGCCATCGGTCACGCGCTGAAGCGGATCGTTACACTGTCCAAGCTGTTCGGCGATCCGGCCGGCGGTCTGGCGGCCATGGCCCGCGCGGCCTGAGGAGGAGAGACGCGATGGACATGGATTTCACTGCCGCCGAACTGGCCTTTCAGCGCGAAGTGCGGGCCTTTCTGGATGACAAGCTCTCACCGCGCCTGCGCGAGGGGGCAGCGGGCACCCCGTCAGTCTTCGTCGAGCCGGACATCACCCGCGAATGGCAGGCGATCCTGCACGAAAAGGGCTGGCTGGCGACGCTCTGGCCGAAAGAATTTGGCGGGCCTGACTGGACCCCGGTGCAGAAATACATCTTCGAGAAGGAATGTGCGATCGCCGGCGCTCCCGCCCTGCCGGTGCTGGGGCTCAAGCTGGTCGGTCCGGTGATTTGCAAGTTCGGCACCCCGGCCCAGCAGGCCTATTTCCTGCCCCGGATGCTCTCTGGCGAGCATTACTGGTGCCAGGGCTATTCCGAGCCGGGCGCCGGGTCCGACCTGGCCTCGCTCAAGACCCGGGCCGAGCGGCGCGGTGACAAGTACGTGGTTAACGGCTCGAAGATCTGGACCACCCATGCCCACCATGCCAACTGGATCTTCGCCCTCGTGCGCACCGATCCGGCCGCGAAGAAGCAGGAAGGCATTTCCTTCCTGCTGATCCCGATGGACCAGCCGGGGGTCACAGTCTCGCCGATCATCACCATTGCCGGCGATCACGAAGTCAACCAGACCTTCTTCGACAATGCCGAAACGGGCGTTGAAAATCTGGTCGGCCAAGAGGGGCAGGGCTGGACCATTGCCAAGTACCTGCTTGAGAACGAACGCGGCGGCTCCTGCGCGGCTCCGTCCCTGCTGGCCGCGCTGGACCGGATCGAGGCGGCGGCCCGGGCCGAACCGGACGGCGCCGGCGGCACCATGCTGGACGATCCGGTCTTTGCCGCACGGTTGGCCCGGCTGCAGCTTGAAACCCGTGCCTTCGAGGTGACCGAGCTGCGCATTCTGGCCGAACTGGCGAAGGGCCGCCCGGCCGGTCCGCAAACCTCGCTGATCAAGCTGGCCAGTGCCAACCTGCGCCAGGCAATCGACGGTCTGGCGGTCGATCTGTTCGGGCTGGATGCGCTGCAATTGCCGCGCCAGCGCCCGCTTTACGGCAACAGCGCGCCCGCAGCGGTGAGCAGCCGCGAGGCGCAGCTTGCCTTGCCGACCTATCTCAATGGCCGCGCCTGGACCATTTTTGGCGGTTCGGACGAGGTGCAGAAGACCATCATCGCCAAGCAGGTGCTGGGCCTTTAGCCCTGTTTGGCCTTCAACAGAGGAGTGGGGATCATGAGCGGAGACCGGCGCGAGGGAGGCTGCCTGTGCGGACAAGTGCGCTATTCGGTGGCCTGGCCGCCGCTGCAGGTGATGACCTGCCAGTGCACCCATTGCCAGAAGCAGTCCGGCTCTGCGATCTCCATCATCGCCATGGTTCGCGTCGACGATCTGGCGATCAGCGGCACGCTGGCTTCGTATCGCGACACGGGGGACAGCGGCAACGCACTTGAGCGCAGGTTTTGCGGCACCTGCGGTTCGCCTCTGGTGTCGGTGATCCCGGCCATGGAGGCGCAGGGGATGACCTTCATCAAGGCTGGAACGCTGGATGACACGTCCGGTCTGGTGCCCTCGGTCCACCTCTGGACCGAGTCCGCGCAGGACTGGATGGCGCTGCCCGAAGCGGGCGCGCGTATGCCGCGGCAATAGCTTTCGAGAAAGCGGCGGCGCTGCCGGAATTCGGCAGGCAGCCAACCATTCGTGCCCTGCCCGGCTGTTGCGCTGTGGCCACGCCGGCGGCTGTGCATTTTATGCGTATACGTATGCCTTATGGCCGGTAGCGGCCGAGGACACGTATCAGGCCTCATCCACGGGAGGATGAGCCGCGAATCCGCGACCAACTCCTTATGGGGCAAGCGCCGGGGGGACTGGACCTGTCGGCGCGGTTTAGGGAGAGTAGATCGTGGCACTTCGCACCCGTTTCGCTGGTGGCCGTGGAGTTTCGGCCATCGCACTGGCCATTTCCGCAGTCGCCTTTTCTGGCACCGCCTTCGCGCAGGACACTGCAGCCGAGGAAGAGGCCGCCGTTGAAGATGGCGCTATCGTCGTCACCGGTTTCCGCGCCTCGCTGGAAAGCGCCGTCAACAAGAAGAAGAGCTCGGAACTGATCGTTGAATCGATTTCGGCCGAAGACATCGGCAAGCTGCCCGATGCCTCGATCGCCGAATCGATCGCGCGTCTGCCGGGCCTCACCTCGCAGCGTCTTTCGGGCCGCTCGAACTCGATCTCGATCCGTGGTTTCGCCCCGGACTTCTCGACCACGCTGCTCAACGGCCGTGAACAGACCACCACCGGTGACAACCGCGCTGTCGAATACGATCAGTATCCCTCGGAAGTCATCAGCCAGGTCAACGTCTACAAGTCGCCGATGGCTTCGCTGATCGGCCAGGGCCTGTCGGGCACGGTTGACATGCGCACGATCCGTCCGCTTGATGCCGGTCGCCAGATCCTCACCGTCGGTGCCCGTGGGTCCTACGCCGATCTTGGTAAGCTCAACGCTGGTTCGAAGGATTTCGGCTACCGCGCCAACGCGCTCTACGTTGACCAGTTCAAGGACGACACCATCGGCATCGCGCTCGGCGTCTCCTATGTCGACGAGCCCTATCAGATCCAGGAATTCAACGCCTGGGGTTACCCGACCGATGCCGGCGCGGCTGTGATCGGTGGTTCGAAGTCCTATGTCACCAGCACCCAGCTCACCCGCTTCGGTCTGAACGGTACTTTGCAGTGGAAGCCTTCGGCCAACATCACCACCACGCTCGACGCCTTCTACACCGACTTCAAGGACGACCAAATCAAGCGCGGTATCGAACTGCCGCTGTACTGGTCGGCCGCGACGCTTTCGAACACTACCCGCAGCGGCGGCTTCGTCACTGCTGGCCAGTTCAACGGCGTCAAGGGCGTGGTGCGCAATGACGTGTTCCAGCGCAATGCCAAGCTCTACAGCTTCGGCTGGAACACTGAGTATGAAGGCGACAACGGCTGGAATGCCGTGCTTGACCTGTCTTACTCGAAGACTGATCGCAACGAGCTGAACGTGGAAAGCTATTCCGGCACTGGCCGTAACGCTGTTGGCGCTACCGACACAATCCGCTTCACCAGCGGGACCGAGGGAACGACCTTTACGCCGACGCTCAACTACGCCGATTACAACCTGATTCTGCTGACCAGCCCGCAAGGCTGGGGCGGCAACCAGACTGCCGCCAACGGCGCGCGGATCATCAACGGTCAGGACGGCTATTACAACGACCGGATCATCCAGGACGAAATCTGGCAGGCCCGCGCTGAAGTTTCGAAAGAGCTCGACGGGTTTATCTCTAGCGTTCAGTTCGGTGCCAACTACACGGACCGTTCCAAGTCGCTGGTGCCGGACGAGTACTTCCTGGGCCTTGCTGCCAACACCACAGGGCTGGTTAGCGTTGCGGTTCCGACCCAGTTCCGCTTGGGAACCACCAACCTGTCGTTCCTCGGCCTGGGGCCGATGATCAGCTATGATCCGCTCGCCCTGATTGGGGCCGGGATCTACAACCGTGTTCCCAATCCCTATGGCGATGTCGTGGTCAAGAGCTACTCGGTCAGCGAAAAGATCCTGACGCCCTACATTCAAGCCAATATCAAGGGAACGCTCGGTTCGGCTGATCTGACTGGCAACATCGGCGTGCAAGCCAACTTTGCCGAACAAAAGTCGTTCGGTGCCTCGGCGACGTTCCTGGGAGTCAATCCGAACGGCTCGCCCAACATCGGGGTGCGCGCGCAGGCTGATACCGCACGCTACACCGACATCCTGCCCAGCCTGAACCTGTCCCTGCGGTTCCCCAGCGACTTCGTGATCCGCTTCGCCGCGGCCCGCGAAATCATCCGCCCGCGCATGGACGACATGAAGAACTCGTTGAGCTTCGGGTTCGACCTGCGGCTGATCAGTGGTGTGCCGACTGCCTTCGTCACCGGCGGGTCGGGTAACCCCGATCTGCGTCCGTGGCGCGCCAATGCGGTCGACCTGACGTTCGAAAAGTACTTTGGAACAAAGGGCTATGTTGCCGCGCAGTTCTTCTACAAGGACCTGAAGAGCTATATCTACAACCGCGACGTGACGATGCCGAGCTCCGAATTGGTGCTGGCGCCGCCACCTCCTGGTTACGCGATCAACCCGACAGCAGTGATCAATATCCCGATCAATGGCACCGGTGGTGAGCTTTACGGCGTCGAATTGGCCGGCACCCTGCCGTTCGAAACCTTCACTGAGGCGCTTTCGGGCTTCGGGATCACGGGCGGGGTTTCCTACACTGAAACCAACATCCAGCCGACTCCGGGCGGCAAGGCGGAAGACTTGCCGGGCTATTCGAAGTGGGTGGCCAACGGCACGCTGTTCTTTGAGAAGAACGGCTTCAACGTCCGCAGTTCGGTCCGGTACCGTTCGACCTTCGTGGGTGAAGTCTCCGGCTTTGCAGCCAACCGCGTCCGTCGTCGCGCGGCTCCGGAAACGATCGTTGACGCCCAGATCGGTTATGACTTCCAGCCCGGTTCGGCGCTGGAAGGGTTGTCGCTCTACATCCAGGGCCAGAACCTGACCGACGAGCCGTTCATCACTTCGAACCCGAGCGATCCGCGCCAGGTGATCGACTTCCAGCGGTATGGCCGCCGGTTCCTGGCGGGCTTCACTTACAAGTTCTGATCGGGCGGGGCTGGCCGGATGGCTTCGGCCAGCCCCGGCAGATAGGTTCGTTTGAAGTCATTGAGGGGGGGAGACGGGGTTTCTGGCTTTGCTTCGCGCTACCGGAACCTCGTCAATCCCCCCTTGCTTTTGCTGACCCGTTAGGGGCTTGTCGGGCGAGGGCATTTGCGCGCGGAGATGGCGCATGGGAGTGGATCGGCATTACCGGATCGTGATCGTCGGCGGTGGCACCGCTGGCTGGATGAGCGCAGCGGCGCTGGCCCGCTTTGCTCCGCCCGGGCACAGGATAGAGCTGATCGAAAGCGAAGCGATCGGCACGGTCGGCGTGGGCGAAGCGACAATCCCCGCGATCATGCTGTTCAATCAGGCGCTCGGCCTCGATGAGGGCGAATTCCTGCGCGAGACGATGGGCTCGTTCAAGCTGGGCATCGAATTTGCCGGCTGGCTGAAGCCCGGTCATTCCTACATGCACGCCTTTGGCGAGGTTGGCCACCAGCATGGTCTGCTGCCGTTTCGCCATTACTGGGCGCGCGGGCGCAAGGCCGGTCAGGCCAAGCCGCTGGCCCACTATTCCGCCAACGAACTGGCCGCCCGCACCGGGCGGATGGGGCAGCCGGCGGGTGGCGCGCCGATGCCCTATGCCTACCACTTCGATGCAGGGCTCTATGCCGGATACCTGCGCCGCTATGCAGAAGCGCGCGGGGTGGTCCGTCATGAGGGCGTGATTGCGGCAGTCCGGCGCGCCGAAAACGGCGATATCGCCGCCGTCCGGACCGAGGACGGGCGGGAGATTGCAGGCGATTTCTTTATCGACTGCTCGGGCTTCAGGGGTCTGCTGATCGAGCAGGAGCTCCAGGCCGGATACGAGGACTGGCGCCACTGGCTGCCTTGCGACCGGGCGGTGGCCGTGCCCTGCGCGGCGGCGGGCGATTTCACGCCCTACACCCGCTCGACCGCGCGGGCTGCCGGGTGGCAGTGGCGTATCCCGCTTCAGCACCGCATCGGCAATGGCCATGTCTATTGCAGCGCGTTCATATCCGACGACGAGGCGACCGCCACGCTGCTCGCCAATCTTGATGCACCCGCCCAGGCCGATCCGCGGCCGCTGCGGTTCGTCACCGGTCGCCGCCGCAAGTTCTGGGACCGCAATGTGCTGGCGGTCGGCCTGTCCAGCGGCTTCATGGAGCCGCTGGAATCGACTTCGATCCACCTGATCCAGTCGACCATCACCCGCTTCCTGACGGTCCTTCCGGGTGGACCGGTGGGTGATGCCGTGCGCGATGGCTTCAACCGCCGGGCCGCGCTGGAGTTTGAGCGGATCCGCGATTTCCTGATCCTCCATTACTGGGCCAACCAGCGCCACGGCGAGCCATTCTGGGATCATTGCCGCACCATGGATATCCCCGACAGCCTCAAGGCCCGGATCGAGGAATTCCAGGCTGCCTGCGTGATCCAGCCGAGCGCCGACGAGCTGTTTACCGAAGTCGGCTGGTTGCAGGTCATGGCCGGGCAGGGGCTGGAACCGGGCAGTTGGAACCCGATCGCCGATGGACTGAGCGAGGCCGACCTTGGCCGGTTCCTGGAAGGCGTTGAACGCGCCGCAATCGACACGGTGCGCCCGCTGCCGCAGCACATCGATTACCTCGCCGCGCTGGTGACAGCGCAGGACGCCGCAACTGGAGCCGCCGCATGATCCGTTCGCTTGCCACTTCGCTTGCCGCGCTGGCCCTGTGCGCGCCACTGGCGGCTCGGGCGGCCGACCCCAAGGCCGAACTGCGCGCCCGCGCGCCGAACACGGAAATCGTCTACTTCGTCCTGCCTGACCGGTTCGAGAACGGCGATCCGAAGAATGACACCGGCGGGATCAAGGGCGACCGGCTGCAACACGGCTTCGATCCGACCCACAAGGGCTTCTACCACGGCGGCGATCTGAAAGGGCTGACCGCGCGGCTGGACTATATCCAGGGCATGGGCGCGACCGCGATCTGGTTTGCGCCGATCTTCAAGAACAAGCCGGTCCAGGGGCCAAAGGGCGATGAAAGCGCCGGCTATCACGGCTATTGGGTGACCGACTTCACCCAGGTCGATCCGCATTTCGGCACCAATGATGATTTCAAGGCCTTCGTCGATGCCGCCCATGCGCGGGGCATGAAGGTCTACATGGACATCATAGCCAACCACACGGCCGATGTGATCCGGTACCGCGATGGCGATGCGAACGGCTACCGCTACCGTGACAAGGCCAACTTCCCTTATTCGCGGCGCGGCGGGGTGACTGGTGCTCCGATCAATCCGGGCTTCAACGGCGACAGCGATCCGCATCCCGAAAACTGGGCGAAGCTGACCGATCCGACCTGGGCTTATACGCCCTATGTGCCCAAGGGCGAGGAGACCGTGAAGGTTCCCGCCTGGCTCAACGATCCGGTCTATTATCACAATCGCGGGGATACCCACTGGGTTGGCGAAAGTGCGGTCTATGGCGATTTCGTGGGGCTGGATGATCTTGCGACCCAGCATCCGCGCGTCATTTCCGGCATGATCGAGATCTATGCCAGCTGGATCGAGCGCTTCGGCATCGACGGCTTCCGGATCGACACGGCCAAGCACGTCAATCCGGAATTCTGGCGCGCCTTTGTGCCAGCGATGCTCAAGGTTGCCAGGGACAAGGGCATCCCCAACTTCCACATCTTCGGCGAAGTGGCGACCGGCGATGTCGATCCCGCCCTGACTGCGCGCTGGACGCGGATCGCGGACCTGCCGTCCAACCTAGACATGGCCTTTGCGGCTGCCGCGCAGCGGGTGGTGTCGGGCAAGGCCGGGACCGACGTGCTGGCCCGCCTGTTCGAGGACGATGCCCTGTACCAAGGCGGCGAGGGCGGAGCGCTCAACCTGCCGACCTTCCTGGGCAATCACGATTTCGGGCGTTTCTCAATGTTCGTGAAGCAGGCCAATCCCGGCATTTCGCAGGACGAGCTGCTGGCCCGGACTATGCTCGGCCACGCCATGCTGATGACCCTGCGCGGCGTGCCGGTGATCTATTACGGGGACGAGCAGGGCTTCGTGTCCGATGGCAATGACCAGCTGGCGCGGGAAAACATGTTTCCGTCGAAAGTCGCGGTCTACAACGACAATGACCTGATCGGCACCGATGCCACCACGGCGCAATCAAATTTCGATCGCAATCACCCGCTCTATCGCCAGATCGCCACCCTGGCCGAAGTCCGCAAGGCAACGCCCGCGCTTTATGCCGGGGCGACCATCAGCCGCGCCTTCTCGGACAAGCCGGGGCTCTATGCCGTTTCGCGGATCGATCCAGAGACGGCGCAGGAAGTGGTGCTGGCCTTCAACACCGCCAATGCGCCGGTTAGCCAGCGTATCGCGATCGAGCCGCGCAGCCTGACCTTCAAGCCGCTGGCCGGTCAGTGCGCCCTGAGCGCCGATGCCCCTGGCAGTGTGACCATTACTCTGCCGCCGCTGGGCTATGCCATCTGTGCGGCCAATGAATCCAACGTGATCCGGAAGTGAACTGCGCGCAATGAATCGAATGTCCCGTATCGCGGCCGCCGGGCCAGAGGGCGCTGCCACCGACTGGTGGCGCGGGGCCGCGATCTATCAGATCTATCCGCGCAGTTTCCGCGATTCCAACGGCGATGGGATCGGCGATCTGCCGGGCATTACCGAGCGGCTGGACTATGTCGCCGGGCTGGGTGTCGATGCGATCTGGATTTCGCCCTTCTTCACCTCACCGATGGCCGATTTCGGCTATGACGTGGCCGATTACTGCGGGGTCGATCCGATTTTCGGAACGCTCGCCGATTTCGATGCGCTGGTCGCTCGCGCCCATGGCCTGGGGCTGCGTGTCACGATTGACCAGGTCTATTCGCACACCTCGGATCAGCACGCCTGGTTTGTCGAAAGCCGCGCCAGCCGGGATAATCCCAAGGCGGACTGGTTTGTCTGGGCCGATCCGAAGGCCGATGGTTCCCCACCCACCAACTGGCAGTCGGTTTTCGGCGGCCCGGCCTGGACCTGGGACGCACGGCGCGGCCAGTATTACCTGCACAACTTCCTGAGCAGTCAGCCCCAACTCAATTGCCACAACCGTGCGGTGCAGGATGCCCTGCTCGATGTTGCACGGTTCTGGCTCGATCGCGGGGTCGACGGCTTCCGGCTCGATGCGCTGAACTTCGCCATGCACGATCCACAGCTGCGCGATAACCCGCCGGCCGGACCCGATGGCAAGCCGCGCACCCGCCCGTTCGATTTCCAACAGCGGCTCTACAACCAGTCGCACGCCGATATTCCCGCCTTCATCGAACGGATCCGCGCCCTGACCGACAGCTATGACGGGGTCTTCACCGTGGCCGAGGTTGGCGGCAAGGATGCTGACCGGGAAATGAAGCTGTTCACCTGCGGCGAAGCGCGGCTCAACAGTGCCTATGGCTTTGACTTCCTCTATGCCGATCACCTGACCCCGGCCGTGGTGGCCGGGGCGCTGGGCCAGTGGCCGGACTTGCCCGGCACTGGCTGGCCAAGCTGGGCCTTTGAGAACCACGATGCCCCGCGCGCGCTATCGCGCTGGTGCGCCTCGGAACACCACGCAGCCTTTGCCCGGATGAAGGCCGTGCTGCTCGCCTCGCTGCGCGGCAACATCATCGTCTATCAAGGCGAAGAACTGGGCCTGACCCAGGTCGAAATCCCGTTCGAGCAGCTGCAGGACCCGGAAGCGATCGCGAACTGGCCGCTGACCCTGGCCCGCGACGGGGCACGCACGCCGCTGCCGTGGCAGGTGCAGAGCGAGCAGGGCGGCTTCACCGCCAGCACCACGCCCTGGCTGCCGCTGGGAGAGGAAAACCTGGCCCGGGCGATCGACCGGCAGGATGGCGATCCCGCCTCGCTGCTTAATCTCACCCGCAGCTTGCTGGCCCTGCGGCGCGATCATGCCGCCCTGCGCACGGGTGGCTGCGAAGTGCTGCTGGCGGACGAAGCGCGGCTGGTGCTGCGCCGCAGCGATTCCGGCCAGGCCATCATCGCCATATTCAATCTGTCTGCCACTGCGGCCGACTGGCCTGCGGTCGCCGCAACCGGCGGCCGGGTCCTGGCGGCGGTCAACCAGGCCAAGCCCGGCGTTTTGCCCGGCTTTGGCGCCATCCTGATCGAGGAGACCAACTGATGCGCTCGGCCACCCTGTCAGCTGCCGCCCTGCTGCTTGCCGTGCCGGCAACGGCGCAGCAGTCCGCGCCGGTGTCCGCTACATCGCCCGATGGTGCAGTCAGTGTCAGCCTGACGATCGATGGCGATGGGCGCGCCGCCTATGCCGTTTCCCGCAAGGGCAAGCCGATCGTCGCCCCATCGCGGCTGGGCTTCCTGTTCACCGATGTCGCCAAGATCGATCGTCGCCTGACCATCACCGGGACCGAGCAGCGCGATTTCGATGAGACCTGGACCCAGCCCTGGGGGGAATGGGCCAGCATCCGCAACCGCTACCGCGAGTTCAAGGTCCACCTCAAGGAAACGACCGCGCTGGCCCGGGTTTTCACCGTGACCTTCCGGCTCTACGAGGACGGTGTCGGCTTCCGCTACGAGTTCCCGCAGCAGCCGAACATGGCGCAGGCCAAGGTGGCCGACGAGCTGACCGAGTTCGCCTTCGCCCAGGATGGCACGGCCTGGTGGAAGCCGGCCTACCTGTGGAACCGCGAGGAGTATCTGTACAACAAGACCGGGCTGTCCTCGGTTTCGACCGCAGCGACGCCGATCACCATCAAGCTGGCTGACGGCACCCATGTTGCGCTCCACGAAGCGGCGCTGGTCGACTATGCCGGGATGAACGTGACCCGCGCCGAAGGCACCACCCTGCGGGCCAACCTGACCCCTGGCGCGGGCGAACCCAAGGTCCAGAAGACCGAGGCCTGGACTACGCCCTGGCGCACCCTGATCATCGCCGACGATGCCCCCGGCATCTATCACAGCCACCTGATGCTGAACCTCAATGAGCCCAACAAGCTGGGTGACATGAGCTGGTTCAAGCCCGGCAAGTTCGCCGGGGTGTGGTGGAACATGATCAAGGGCGAATGGTCCTGGGCGCGTGGGGCCAGGCACGGCGCGACCAACGAGAACGTGAAGCGCTACATCGATTTCGCCGCGGCCAATGGTATTCCTGACGTGCTGGTCGAAGGCTGGAACGTCGGCTGGGACGGTGATTGGTTCGGCAATGGCTGGGACATGGATTTCACCAAGCCGACCGAGGACTTCGATATCGCCATGCTGGCAGCCTATGGCAAAAAGAAAGGCGTGCGACTGGTCGGCCACCACGAGACCGGCGGCGCGGTCAGCCATTACGAAAACCAACTGGACCGCAGCTTCGCCTTTGGCGCCAAGTATGGGATGATGGCAGTCAAGACCGGCTATGTCACCGATGCTGGGCAGCTTGAGCGGGTCGATCCTGACGGAACCAGGTACCGCGAATGGCTGGACGGCCAGTGGATGACCAACCACTTCGTCCGCGTCGCCGAGACCGCCTACAAGCACAAGATCGCGTTCGATAGCCACGAACCGGTCAAGGGCACCGGCCTTCAGCGCACCTATCCCAACTGGGTGGCGCGCGAGGGGATGCGCGGAATGGAATACAATGCCTGGAGCGGCAAGAACCCGCCCGAGCACGAGGCGAACATTGTCTTCACCCGGATGCTCGAAGGCCCGATGGATTTTACCCCCGGCATCCTGAGCCTTGAGGGAGAGCGGGGCAGTGCGATCCTGTCCACGATTGCCAAGCAGCTGGCGCTCTACGTGGTGATCTATTCGCCGCTGCAGATGGTGGCGGACACGCCGGAGAACTATGCCAAGTATCCCGGCCCGATGAAGTTCATCCGCGACGTACCGACCGACTGGCAGGATACTCGCGTGCTCAATGGCGAGATTGGCGACTATGTTACCATCGCCCGCAAAGAGCGCGGCGGTGAGGGCTGGTATATCGGCGCGGTGGGCGATGAGGAAGCGCGCAGCGTGTCCTTCAAGCTCGACTTCCTGACCCCCGGCAAGCGTTACAAGGCGGAAATCTACCGCGATGGCGACGATGCCGATTACCGCACTGCCAAACGCCACTCGATCGTGATCGAAAGCAAGGTGCTGACCAGCGCCGACAGCCTGAGCCTGAAGATTGCACCGGGCGGCGGCTTTGCGATCCGGATGGTGCCGGTGAAATGATGCGGGTGCTGGGCGGCCTGCTGGTGCTGCTCGGCGCGCTGCTGGCCGCTCCGGCGCTGGCGAAGGCCGATCCGGGGCGATTCCTGGAGTATGAAGCGGTCGAGGCTGCGGGGCTGCCTACCCAGCGGCTGACGATCTGGCTGCCCCCCGGCTATGATCGGGGGGACCGTCGCTACCCCGTGCTCTATATGCATGACGGGCATAACCTGTTCGATCCGGCCAAGAGCAATTTCAACAAGGTCTGGGCGGCGGACAAGGCGATGCTGGCAGCGATCAGGTCTGGCCAGGTCGAGCCGCATATCATTGTCGGCGTCTGGGCCCCGGGCAAAGACCGCTATCGCCAGTATCTGCCGCAATCGATCTATCAGGCGGCCAGCGGCACCCCGCGCGCGGCGATGGATGCGATGATCGCAGGCCCTGTGGTGAGCGATGCTTACCTGAACTGGCTGGCCGGGCCGCTCAAGCAATGGGTCGACGGCAGCTTCCGTACCCGGCCGGGGCGTGATGATACGGCGATCATGGGATCGAGCATGGGCGGGCTGATGAGCTGCTATGCCTTCCTTGAACGGCCAGAGGTCTATGGCCGGGCGGGTTGCATTTCCTCGCACTGGCCGGCGGCCGATCCGCGCGCGGTGGGTGAGGCGAACCCGGAGCTGATCCGCCTGTGGGAGAGCTGGTTCGATACCCGGCTGGGCCGTCCGGCTGGGCGGCGGCTGTGGCTCGATCATGGCACGGCCACGCTCGATGCCTTTTACGCGCCCTATCAGCAGGCGATCGACGCGCGGATCGGGGCGCGCGGCTGGCAGAAGGGCACCGACTGGGAAAGCAAGGTTTACGAAGGTGCCGAGCACGAGGAAAACGCCTGGGCGCGGCGCCTGCCCGAAGTCTTCGGCTGGCTGCTGGCGAAGCAGCGGTAGCGCGGCTCAGGTCGGGCGGGGCAGGGCGGTGGTCGCCTTCATCCGTTCCATCGAGAAGGCGGAACTGACATCGGCCAGATCGGGAATCGCGGCGATCAGCTTGCGATAGATCCGGTCGTAATGGGCAATGTCGCGCACCACCAGCTTGAGCAGGTAATCGACATCGCCGGCCATGCGGTGGCACTCGACGATCTCGTCGATCCCGGCCACCCCGCGCGAGAAGGCCTCTAGCCAGCTGGGATCGTGGCGGTTGGTGCGGATTGAGACAAAGACCGTAGTGGCCAGGCCGAGCTTGGCCGGATCGACCAGCGCCACCCGGCGGGCAATGATCCCGCCGTCCTCCAGCCGCTTGATCCGGCGCCAGCAGGCATTGGTGGAGAGGCCAACCCGGTCGCCCACGTCCTGCACCGCCAGCGCGGCATCAGCCTGCAAGACTGCCAGAATAGCCCAATCAATCGAATCAATTTGCGTGATATCTATCATACATGGGAAAAAATATCACATAAATGGGGTATTGCCTATAAAAAGAGTGATGATTTTGCATTGAGGTCGTCATATCCTTGCATCAAGCATGGGAGGCAAGCCGATGGCATTGAAAGCGCTGTTCACCGAACACCCCGCCAGCGTGGGCGAAAGCTATGGCGAACACCTGGTCATGGCGACGGGCTTTGGCACGCGGATGATCCTGGGCGGCTTTGCCTGCCTGCTCCACGGGATCTTCCCGTTCCTGTTCGTAAAGACCGGCTCGGCGCAGATCAGCACCCTGCACGAGCGCATGGTCGAAAACCGTCGCACCAAGCAGATGCCGGCGATCCTCGATTTCGTGATCTAGCGGCCTGCTGGCCGCGGCGGAACCCTAACCGGGACGCCCCCCGGTTGCCTCACGCAGGAAGTCCTCATTGGCTGCGGGCGGCGGCGGGCCGGCCGGCTCCGGCGCACCTGCTCCGCCATCTCCGGGGCCTCCATCCGGACGATTGGGATCGACCAGATTGCCCTGCTCGTCGGCATAGTAGTACTCGTTGGGATCACCGAGCTGGGCCTCATCGTCGGGCTCCAGCTGCCAGGCCGGCAGGGTTACCTCGGTGTCGAACTTTTCAGGCGGGCGATTGGCTACGGCCGTCCGCATATAGGCGGCGAAAGCCCGGGCCGGGGCGGTGCCGCCCTGCAGGCCGGCGACCGGCCGGGCATCGTCGCGGCCCATCCACACCCCGGTGGTGATGCCGCTGGAAAAGCCCATGAACCAGCCATCCTTGTTCGAATTGGTGGTGCCGGTCTTGCCAGCAACCGGCCGGCCGATATTGGCCGCGCGCCCGGTCCCCGTGCTGACCGCGCTTTGCAGCAGGTCGGTGATCCCTGCCGCGACATAGGCGGGCACCAGCAGCGGGCCCTGCTTGCTCTCCCGCTGGTACAGCACTTCGCCATCGACCGTCTGGACCTTGGTGATGCCATAGGGTTCGACCGCGTGACCCTTGGCCGAAACGGCGGCAAAGGCGCGGGTCAGGTCGATCAGCCGCACTTCATTGGTGCCCAGCACCATCGAAGGGACGGTCGAAATCGGGGTGGTGATGCCAAAGCGCCGGGCAATGCCCGCCACAGCGCTGAAGCCAACCTCGTTGCCCAGCTGGGCGGCAACGGTGTTCTTCGAATAGGCAAATGCGGTCCGCACGTCGATCTCGCCGGCAAAGTCGCCGCCCGAATTGCGCGGGCTCCAGCCGTCAATCGTCACCGGCTCATCTACCACACGGTCATTCGGGGTGTAGCCGGCCTCCAGCGCGGCAAGATAGACGAACAGCTTCCAGGCCGAACCCGGCTGGCGCACGGCATTGACCGCACGGTTGTAGTTCGAGGTAACATAGTCCGTCCCCCCGACCAGCGCGAGCACCGCCCCGTCGCGGTCCATGCTGACCAGCGCGCCCTGGGCGCCGTTCGGGGTGTTGCTGTCGATCGCCGCGGTCGCGGCGGCCTGCAGCTTGGGATCAAGCGTAGTCCAGACCTCGATCGGCTGGCTGTTGTCGGGTAGCAGCAGGTCCAGCTGGGGCAGGGCCCAGTCGGTGAAATAGCGCACCGAGTTCTGGTTTTTCTCCACCGCGAAGACGATCTTGTCGTAATCGATTGCGGCGGCCTCGGTGGGGGTTACCGCCCCGTTCCGCTCCATCACATCCAACACGACCCGGGCGCGCCCGACTGCGGCCTTGGCATCGGCGGTGGGCGAATAGTTGGACGGTGCCTTGACCAGCCCGGCGATGATCGTTGCCTCGGGGAGCGAGATTTCAGTGCCCGGATGGCCAAAG
>JBIIDJ010000055.1:0-16718 GCA_044238415.1 Novosphingobium sp. | reverse complement strand
TGCAAATGTCCCTAAAGCCTTGTCGCGCACAAAAGCCCGGTGTCCTTCCGCCAGCCGGGCCAAACCGCTTTCAAGTATCCTGTAAGCCTGGGATTCGGCCTTGTGCGCCTTGACTGCCCGCAACGCCACCATTCCTTCGCTCAGCGATGCATAGACAGTCGCTTGCGACCGGATGAGCGCCTCTCCCTGTCGCGCGGCGCGGCGCCTCAGACCGTGATAGGCTGCCAATACCGCTATGCCCAAGCCAACCAAAACTGCCACAACTTGAGGTGCGATCAGAAAGCCAGCCAGGCTTAACATCCCGAGGGTCACAAGGGCTGAAATGGCAGCTATCAGTTGCGACAGGCCATATCCCACGCGATCAAGTGCCGAGATCAGCAGACTGGCGCTTTCGCTCCGCCGCATTCCCGACAACTCCCGCCAGTCACAATGGAGCATCGCCTGCCATGCCCGCAGCCGCAACCCGTTGGCCAGAGTTGATTCGAACCGGATTGCGCTGGATGTGCGAGCCACAACCAGCAGGCTTCGGATCGCAATCAGCCCGACAAACAGGGCGAGCATGCTTCCGAGGCTGAGCGCATAGTCGAAATCGGCAAACGGGGTCGGCAACAAGGTTCCAGACGTTCCACCGCTGCCAACTGCTTCAAGTAGCGGGACGAGCATGACCAGCCCAATCCCCTCGGTCACTGCCGAGAGTATCATCAGGACACCCAAACTGACCGCCTGCCACTTTATCGCCGGGGACCTAAAGAGCATTGCGCCCCTCGGCGTGCCCGATAAACATCGCCGCCGTTACTGCGCGGGTAATGGCGAAACTGCGGGGCCAGGCTTCGGCAGGATCAAGTGGCGGATCTGCAGGCCAATCGTCGAGCAGGGCCACCATTCGCTGCGTATCGATCATCTTGCCCATCACCGGGTGATCCGCAATGCGCAGCGCATAGTCTTTCAATTCATTCCGGCGCCGTCCGAGACGCTCGTGCCAGTCGGGATGGTGCAGTCCATAACGGGCATTGAGGCGCTGCTGCTCGGGTAACCTCCCAATAGCCAGGCGGCGCGCCAATCGCCGATGTTCCGCACCTTTGACAAATTGCTCCGTCGGTAGTCCCATGCAAAACTCGACGAGCGGCCGCCAGGCAGTGACATCCCGCTTTCGTATCCCGTGCATTCGCTCAAAGCCGAGGTCGATATCCTCACCACTGTCCGCACTTTGCCAGGCCCGAAGGATCCAGTCTCGGCGGCTGCGCGGACGGGTGCCGATCGCTAACTGCCGGTCCGCACCACGACGCACACTGTGTGCCGCGCGGGTCTCGTCGCTGACCATGGAAACCAGCCGATTCCAGTCCTGCGGAGCCGCCGCGAACCAGTGGCGAAGCGCTCCTTGCAAGCGCCGTGGCAGCAAGGGCAAAAGGGATAGTGCGGCCAGCTTGCGCCACAGCGGCCGATCGTCGGTCGGGGCCGAGCGCACCGCGGCGCAAAGCGCCAACCATCGACCACGCAGCAAGTACTCGCTCGCGTACCAGGGTGCCTCGTTGCTGATTGTAAAATTGCCCAGATCGGCTGTGACCATAACATCACAGCCGGCGACCTTGGCGGCTTCCCACGGGCCGTGAAATATCCCGACATTGGCCACATTGGCGCTGGGCACTTCACAGGCGGCCAGCAATTCCCGCAGACGGTAATCGAACCCATGCTGCGATGAATCCGGAAAATGCGGTTGCAGCTGCGGATGGCACTCGGCGAAAGCGCCAACAAGAGCCCGTTCGTTGCCGTAATGATGTGGCCCGACCTGCCCATCCCAGCCTGGCAAGGGGGTGAAGGTAAAGCTTGGCAGCCGGCGATCGGCTGGCAGATGGGTCAACAAGGCATCCGCTACGAGTGCGCTGTCCAGTCCGCCTGACAGCATGATGGCAGGTTTACTGGCGCCGGCGAGTGCGGCTTGCGCTGCCTCATTGAGCAACTGTCGGGCCGCTTCGACATAATCTTCATCGCATCGAAATCGAATCTGGGGCACATCGCACGGGTCGTAAAAGCGGTGCAGATGAACGCCGCCAGCCGAAATCAAGGCGCTGCAGCCGAGTGGAACCCGACCCACACCACGATACCATCCGCGAGGCTCGCAATCGTGGTGATCCTGCAGCAACTGATCCGCCACATAATCGGTATCAACTTCGCGGGGCTGGCCGGCAGCAAACAACGCACCGAGGATGTTGCTGGCCATGCACAATCGTGAGTTTGCCACGAAGTGTAGCGGCGGCGCCGACCAAGGGGACCGGACAAGTCTGAGCCTATGCCCCGGTAGCGAAGTGATCGCGCAATAGTTTCCGATGACACGGCGGTCAGCCCCGTCACCCCATCGTTTCAGACTCTTACTATAAATCGCTGCCGGATCAGCCTCCGGTGGCAAGCCCAACTCAGCGGCAAGCTGTGCGGCATTGTCCAGCCAGCCATAAAACACCGTGTCGCATGCGGCCGTTCCGGAGTTCAGGCTCAACAGCGTTGCGCCACCAGCTATCGTGGTGACCGGACGCCGATCCGTGTACTTCCCCAGCGCTCCTGCAATCCGGTCGATGACCAACGCGGCAAGATCGCCGACGTAGGCTGCTATCACTGCTGCAGGTTACTGCTGATGAGCGCTGCTTCAAGATCTGGCATTGGGGCCAGCCTCGATCCCGCGACCTGCTGGGCCGGCCACATCGGCCAACTTCCCGAGCTTGGCCAGTTCAGGCTTGGTCCAGATCTTCGGCTGCTGTTTCATCGTTAGACCCCAAGGATATCCGATTAACTACCTATGTAGTTAAGTATAGGTAATAACGCATATCTCTAAGTCTGGCTAGCCCCATCGATCCCCGCCAAAGCGGCCGACTGGCCGGAACGGCAGGTCCAGTTCGCCGATGAGAACCGCGCCGTTCATTTCCACCCAGGCATGAAGGTCATCGATCGTGCCCCGGCGAGGCCCTGGCAGCACTGCAATCACCAGCTCACTTGGTCGCTGCCGACGTCGTAACATCCAATGCAGTGCGAGGGCGCGCGGCAGGCATTTGTAGACACCTGGCAGGCGCCGCGCCGCGCGTTCCACCGCGTGTGCCAAGCGATAATCGACTGTGGCCGGTCCGGTGCTGGCGCCCCGCTCAATTAATGGCCCCAACCAGGTCCGCCAATAGCCTAACCGCGGCCCGGCCACGAGCAGGCGCGCCAGCAACAGCAGCGCCGCAGCCTCGGCCACGGTCAGGTACCAGCGAGTCATCGCGCGCCCAACAGTCCCATAGCCGTCAGCTCACTCAGGAAAGCGTCGACATCGCCGGCAATGGCCTCCCCCGCAACGCCATACTCCTCGGCCAGAGCGGCAACTAGGCCGTCGCGATGGTACCCGTGATCGAGCAGTTGCCAGATCGAGCGGGCCGTACCCGTCAGTGAAAAGAAATCGCCGCTGTCGAGGCTCATTACCACGGTTTCGTCGTCGATTTCGGTTTCCGTGAAGCTGCCGGTGGCCTTGGCCAGTGGCTTGGTCATTACGCTTGCTCCTGCCCGCCAATCCGTTCGGCCACGCGGGCCAGCACTGCATCGAAATTTGCCGCTCCGCGCGGGCGCGTCAACCGGGCCATCGGCACGGCGCCAGCCAGCCAGGCCCACAGCGCAAAGATGCCGGACCGCGATGGTCTGGTGGCGGCCAGAAACAGGTCGTGGGTGTGATGGTCTGATGCCTCGTTCAGCAGCGCCAGCCGCTGCGCCCCGTTGACCGCTTGCCAGGAGAAGTCCTCGCCGTCCGCAAGGGCGATCAGCTCACCAAGCGGCAAGGGCGCAGCAACATCTCCTGCAATCGGCCGGGCATAGCTCTTGCCGGTTCCCGCCCCCACTGGGCCGGCAACGGCAGCGCCAGTCAGGCTCAGGGCATCGTCCCGCAACTTCAGGCGCTTGTGACCTGGCATGCACACCGGGTGGCGCCGGTCAGCAAGGTCAACCAGTAAGGTATCGTCGCAAAACAGCGGCATGCCCAATCGTCCGAGCCCGGCCGCCAGGGTGGACTTGCCAGCCCCGGCCGGCCCGGTGAAGGCAATGACCTGCCCATCATGCGCCACTGCCGAGGCGTGGAGTGGCAAGAACCCGTTGAGGCAGGCTACGGCGGCGTAAATGCTGCCATTGAGCCACAGTTCTTCTGCGGCACGGTCGCCCCCCGCGGCGCGCTGAACAGTGATGCCCTGCCCCCGTCGATATATGAACCGGGTGCCATCTTCAGCATGGAGCAGAAAAGCATTCTCCGCCAGCCGGTACTGCCCCGGTGGCACCACCACCCCACCAAGACAGGCGGGAACGCGCCCTTCGGCCAGGCGAGTTTCGCACGCCAGCAAGGCCTGCGATTGCTCGGGCGTGCGCTGCGGATTCATACCTTGCGGTGTGACGCGGTCCCGCCGCGAGGTCAATCGCCACAAGAGGCGCACAAGTCCCACTTTTGCGCCAGATAGCGTGTGGAAAACGCCGCTCTGCCGGTTGTGGGCACCAGATGTGGTGGGTAACGCCGTTGGCAGGGAGTACCTTGCGCCTGCCATGCCTGCCCCGCTGATCTCGCCGTCGATCCTTTCCGCTGACTTTGCCCGGCTGGGCGAGGAAGTGCGCGCGATCGACGCAGCCGGAGCAGACTGGATCCACGTCGATGTGATGGACGGCCATTACGTGCCCAACATTACCATTGGGCCGATGGTGGTAAAGGCACTGCGCCCGCACACCGACAAGCCGCTCGACGTGCACCTGATGATCAGCCCAGTAGACAGCTATCTTGCTGCCTTTGCCGAGGCCGGGGCGGACATCATCACGGTCCACCCCGAAGCTGGGCCTCACATTCACCGCACAGTGCAGGCCATCAAGGGGCTCGGCAAGCTGGCTGGCGTTTCGCTCAATCCCGGCACACCGGCAAAAATGCTCGACTACCTGATCGACGAGATCGACCTGGTCCTGGTGATGAGCGTCAATCCCGGGTTTGGCGGGCAAAGCTTCATCCACAGCCAACTTCGCAAGATTGAGGCTGTGCGCAAGGCCATCGACAAAAGCGGGCGCGACATCCGGCTTGAGGTCGATGGCGGAGTCGATGTCGAAACGGCAAGGCTCTGCGTTGCCGCCGGCGCCGATGTGCTGGTGGCCGGAACGGCAACCTTCCGCGGCGGTCCGGAGCGCTATGCCGCCAATATCGCTGCGCTCAAGGGGCAGGACTAGCATGGCCGAGGCGATGAATCCGCCACGCGATGAACATGCCCCGGCCGCCGCGTCTGCCAACAGCTCCACCGAGGCCGACATCGCGATCCCTCTGGGAGGCGAAAGCGAGGCAGCAACGATTACCCCCGCCGCCAAGCCCGAAGTTCAAAGCGAATTGATCGAACCCGGCCGGGCCTTGGCCCTGGCAGACTTCAATCCTCCGGTGCTTGGTGCCGGCGAACGCCTGCTCCGCATGGCCTATCGTTTGGGTGTGCCGGGATCGACTCTGGCGGCACCGTTCCGCAAGCCCTCCAAGCCGCGGCTGCTGGCCACTGTGCTCAATCCGCTGCCTGGCAACAAGGTGGCCGGGACCGCACTCAGGGCGGGGCACTTTCTCGTTCACGGCGTCAAGGCACCGATTGCGCAGATTGATTTCGCAGGCGCCGCCCGGCTGACGCCGCCACTCGAACGGGCGGTGCATTCATTCGCCTGGCTGGCGGATCTTGAGGCCTGCGCCGCTCGTGAACAGGTCGTGCCGGTGGCCGAGCGGGTTCTGGCAGCCTGGCTGGCTGCCAACCCTTCACCCCCTGCAAAGCCCGGCAAGGGTCCGGCCTGGACCTTGGCCAATGCCGGCATGCGCGAGCTTAACTGGCTGATCCATGCGCCGCTGATCCTTTCCGGCAGTGACAAGACGCAGCGCGCCCGGGTGCTGGCGGCGATGAACGACACCGCCCGGTGGCTCGACAAGAATGTCGGTCGGGCGGAGGACCTGCTGGGCGAAGTTTCCGGCTGGTGCGGAATCGTCGCGGCCGGGCTGCTGCTGCCCGATGGCAAGCCGCGTCGTCTCTATGGCGAAGCGGGCTTGATCAAGGCGCTGGGTGAGCTGGTTGGCGACGATGGCGGCGTCCTTTCGCGCAGTCCACTCGGACAGATGGAGGCCATCGCCCTGCTGGTAAAGCTGCGCGCCTGCTACCAGGCGGTGCGCCGCGATCCGCCGGCCGCGATCGAAGCGATCACCGCTTTGCTGGTCCCACCGCTGCTGGCACTGACTCATGGCGATGGCTCGCTCGGATCGTGGCAGGGGGGCTGGGCCGTCGATGCCGACGAAGTGGCAGCATTGGTGGCGGCTTCGGGGGTCCGAACCCGTCCGCTGCGCGACGTGCGGCAGTGGGGCTACCAGCGGGTCGTTGCGCAAAAGTCGATCCTTCAGTTCGATGCCGCACCGCCGCCGCTGGCGAAACATGCCCGCACCGGCTGTGCCTCGACCCTGGCTTTCGAGCTGTCCCATCAGGGCCAGCGGATCGTCATCAACTGTGGCGGTGCGGCCTGCGCCGGCGGACTGATCCCGGTGCGGCTCGAACAGGGCTTGCGCGCTACGGCCGCCCATTCAACCCTGGTGCTCGACGATGCCAATTCGACCGCCGTGCTGATCAATGGTCGGATTGGCGGTGGTGTCTCCGAGGTCGAGGTCGATCGGCGCACGATTGCCGGTGAGAAGCTCAGTGGCGCGACCCGGCTAGAAGCCAGCCACAATGGTTATGTCGCCCGCTATGGCCTGACGCACCGGCGCATCCTGATCCTGCGCGATGAAGGCACCGAGCTGCGCGGCGAGGACCTGCTGGTTCCCGCCGGAGGCAAGGGCAAGAGCGGAAAGGTCAGCTTCGCGATCCGGTTCCACCTTGGCTCCGGGATCGAGGTTGGCCTTAGCGAGGATGGCCAGGGGGCGGGGCTGGCCCTGCCCGACGGTTCGTATTGGCAGTTCCGTGCTGGCGGGCGAGTGACGGTAGAGGAAAGCCTCTGGGCCGATGGGCTCGGTCGTCCGCAGCCAGTGCAGCAGCTGGTGTTGCAGGGCATGGTATCACGCGGCGGGGGCAACTTTGCCTGGCTGCTGAAGAAGATGGGGTAGCATTACAGTGAGCAAGGTAGCGATCCGCCGGGCACTGCTTTCGGTGTCCGACAAGGCCGGGCTGGTGGAGCTTGGGCAGGCCCTGGCAGCGCGCGGGGTTCAGCTGGTTTCGACCGGTGGTACGGCTAAGGCACTTCGCGACGCCGGGCTCAGCGTTCAGGACATCTCAGAGCTGACCGGCTTTCCCGAGATGATGGATGGCCGGGTTAAGACGCTGCACCCTAAGGTTCATGGCGGGCTGCTGGCAGTGCGCGACAATCCCGAGCACGCCTCCGCCATGGCCGAACACCAGATTGGCGCGATCGACCTGGTGGTGGTCAATCTCTACCCGTTCGAAGCGACTGTGGCCAAGGGCGCAGACCGTGATGAAATCATCGAGAACATCGACATTGGCGGTCCGTCCATGGTCCGTTCGGCAGCGAAGAACCATGCCTATGTAACGATCGTCACCGATCCAGCGGACTACACCGGATTGCTGGCGGAACTGGAAACCAATGATGGCGCGACCTCCTATGATTTTCGCCGCCTGATGGCGGCACGGGCCTATGCCGCAACGGCAGCTTACGACAGCATGATCAGCCAGTGGTTCGCCTTCGCCGACCAGCAGGAAACCTTCCCGGAAACGCTGGCCGTGATCGGCCAGCGGGCCGAAGAACTGCGCTACGGCGAGAACCCGCACCAGCGAGCCGCGCTGTATGTGCCCCGCGGGCCACACAGTCATGGCATCGCTCAGGCACGGCAGATTCAGGGCAAGGAGCTGTCCTACAACAATTACAACGACGCAGATGCCGCGCTGGAGCTGGCCGCAGAATTCCGCGGCCAGGACCCGGCTGTGGTGATCGTGAAGCACGCCAACCCCTGCGGCGTTGCCCAGGGCGCAAGCTTGCTCGAAGCCTGGACCGGCGCGCTCCAGTGCGATGACGTTTCAGCCTTCGGTGGGATCGTTGCGGTCAACACCCCGCTCGATGGGCCGACCGCCGAGGCGATCTGCCAGATCTTCACCGAAGTGGTCGTCGCGCCGGATGCCGATGAGGCTGCCATCGCTGCCTTCGCGAAAAAGAAGAACCTCCGGCTCCTGCTTACCGGCGATCTGCCCGACCCGCGCCGCAGCGGACTGATGGTCAAGCCGATTACTGGGGGACTGCTGGTCCAGAGCCGCGACAATGGCGCAATCGGCGCTGGCGACCTCAAGGTTGTGACCAAGCGCGCGCCAACTGACCAGGAATTGAAGGACTGCCTGTTCGCCTGGACCGTCGCACGCCACGTCAAATCGAACGCCATCGTCTATGCCAAGGACGGGATTACCGCCGGGATCGGCGCTGGGCAGATGAACCGCCGCGATAGCTCGCGCATTGCCGCAATGAAGGCCGCCGAAGCCGCCCAGAAGTTCGGCTGGACGCAAAGCCGGGCGGTGGGCAGCGCTGTTGCTTCCGACGCCTTTTTCCCCTTCGCTGACGGTTTGCTGGCTGCAGCCGAAGCCGGAGCCACGGCGGTTATCCAACCTGGCGGATCGATTCGTGACGAGGAAGTTGTCGCTGCGGCCGACGCCGCCGGACTGGCCATGGTCTTCACCGGGATGCGCCACTTCCGGCATTGATCCATCGCTTAGTCGCAACAGCTGCTCGTTTCGTCGCGCGACTGGGCAGGTGCCTGAAATGTTCACTCGACGGTAAGCGATTTTTTCGCATGGCAGCTTGCGATATTCATTCACGAGATGTCGTTCGTCATGGGCCTGTTTAAATCCGATCTGCTCCGCTCTTTTGGTCTTGGCTTTGTGCTGGGCGCGGCGCTGCTGGTTGGTGGCATGTGGGCGCAGAGCGAAGATGGCCTGTCCGGCAAGGTAATCCCCAAGGCCGAAGCGGCGGCACCGCTGCCGGATCGCACTCGCTGAAGCGACAGCCCGACGCGGGCTTCACCAGCGGCCCGTTCCAGCCTATACTGCCGCCATGGCAAGCCTGCATCATCACCATGAGCATTCCGGTCCACGGTTGATCGACGCGGCGCGCGCCGCGCTGATCGAGGCCGGGGAGCAATGGACCGACATGCGGGCCGAGGTGTTCCACGTGTTGGCCGCACAGGACCGCCCGGCTTCGGCCTATGACATCGCCGAAAACGTCTCGAAAGGCCGGGGGAAGCGGGTGGCGGCCAATTCCGTCTACCGGATCCTTGACCTCTTCGTGAAGACCAACCTGGCGCGGCGGGTGGAAAGCGCCAATGCCTATATTGCCAACTCCCATCCGGGTTGTCGGCATGACTGCATTTTCCTGATTTGCGACGTCTGCAGCCGCGTGGTCCACATCGATGATGACCGGCTGACTGGTGCGCTGGTCGATGCGGCGCGCGGTGCCGGTTTTGCCGATATCCGCCCGGTGGTGGAACTGCGCGGGGTCTGCGCGCGCTGCTCCTAACCGATCTGCGTCAGACTAAGGACGTTGCCATCGGGATCGGCGAACCAGGCAACCTTCGCGCCGCCATCGGGTGAGTGCCAGATGCCGTTCGCGTCCTGCCCAAAGCCATCATATACAGTGAACGTCACGCCTTTGCTCGCCAACGCGCGTACCGTGCCAAGGATATCCGCAACGTTCCAGCCAATCACTGTGTGCCCTGAAGCGCGGTGACCGGGCAGCTCCGTCAACCGCAGCGGCGTGCGATTGCCAAGGTCAAACGTTGCGGCATGACTGTCTTCGCCCAGCAGGCGCAGGCCCAGCACATTGGCATAGAATGGCTTTGACCGCACCCGGTCGGCAGTCAATACGAAGCAGACGGGGGCACTAGCGGCAGGCAGGCTCATCGCAATTCTCCTCTGGTCCTGCACTGATCCTGCCTGATAGTCTCAATCGACACCACAATATCCAGCGTGTAAGGGCCTGTGAATGAGTCAGAATCCTGCAACGCCCCTGCTCGACACGGTTAATGTTCCCGACGACCTGCGCAAGTTGACCCCAGCGCAGCTCCGCCAGCTCGCCGATGAGCTGCGCACAGAGATGATCAGTGCAGTGGGCACCACGGGCGGGCATCTGGGCTCGGGCCTTGGCGTGGTCGAGCTGACCGTCGCGATCCACTATGTGTTCAACACACCGGACGACAAGCTGGTCTGGGACGTCGGCCACCAGGCCTATCCCCACAAGATCATCACGGGTCGACGTGAGCGGATCCGGACGCTGCGCCAGGGCGGGGGCCTGTCCGGCTTCACCAAGCGCAGCGAAAGCGAATACGATCCGTTCGGTGCTGCACACAGCTCCACCTCGATCTCGGCGGCACTGGGCTTTGCCATCGCCAACAAGCTTTCGGGCAAGCCGGGCAAAGGCATTGCCGTAATCGGCGACGGCGCGATGAGCGCCGGCATGGCCTACGAGGCGATGAACAACGCCGAGCAGGCCGGCAATCGGCTGGTTGTGATCCTGAACGATAACGATATGTCGATTGCGCCGCCGGTCGGCGGGCTTTCGGCCTATCTGGCCAAGATCGTTTCATCGCGCCCGTTCCTTGAATTGCGCGAGGTGGCCCGCAAGCTGTCGCGCAAGTTGCCCGAGCCGCTCCACGTCGCGGCGCGCAAGACTGACGAGTTCGCCCGCGGCCTGGCGATGGGCGGCACCCTGTTCGAGGAGCTGGGCTTCTATTATGTTGGCCCGATCGACGGGCACAATCTTGAGCACCTGATCCCGGTGCTGGAGAATGTGCGTGATGCCGCCGAAGGGCCCTGCCTGATCCATGTCGTCACGCAGAAGGGCAAGGGCTATGCCCCGGCCGAAGCCAGCGCCGACAAATATCACGGCGTCCAGAAGTTCGACGTGATCACTGGTGAGCAAGTCAAGGCTCCGGCCAAGGCCCCCGCCTACCAGAATGTCTTCGGGGAAACCTTGGCCAAGCTGGCGGACAGTGATCCGACAATCTGCGCGATAACTGCCGCCATGCCAAGCGGCACCGGCGTGGACAAGTTCGCCAAGGCCCATCCCGAGCGGAGCTTCGATGTCGGCATTGCAGAACAGCACGCGGTGACCTTTGCCGCCGGTCTCGCCGCGCAGGGCATGCGCCCGTTCTGCGCGATCTATTCCACCTTCCTGCAGCGCGCCTTCGATCAGGTGGTCCATGACGTGGCAATCCAGAACCTGCCGGTCCGCTTCGCGATCGACCGGGCCGGACTGGTCGGGGCGGACGGCGCAACCCACGCCGGCAGCTTCGACATCACCTACCTCGCCACCCTGCCCAACATGGTGGTCATGGCTGCTGCCGATGAAGCCGAATTGGTCCACATGACCTACACCGCCGTCTGCCACGACAGCAGCCCGATCGCCTTCCGCTATCCGCGCGGCAACGGCATCGGCGTGCCGCTGCCGGAGGTTCCGGAGCGGCTCGAAATCGGCAAGGGCCGGGTGGTGCGTGAGGGGACGAAGGTGGCACTGCTCTCGCTCGGTACGCGCCTGGCCGAAGCACTCAAGGCAGCCGATGCACTGGAGGCCAAGGGCCTGTCCACCACGGTGGCCGACCTGCGCTTTGCCAAGCCACTCGACGAGGATCTGATCCGCCGCCTGATGGCCAGCCACGAGGTGATCGTCACGGTCGAGGAAGGGGCGATCGGCGGGTTGGGCGCCCATGTGCTGACCATGGCAAGCGACGAAGGCCTGCTCGACGCGGGCCTGAAGATCCGCACCATGCGCCTGCCCGACCTGTTCCAGGATCACGACACGCCGGACAAACAGTATGACGAGGCGGGTCTTAACGCACCGCATATCGTCGAAACCGTCTTGAAAGCGCTGCGCCACAATTCTGCTGGGGTCGAAGAGGCCCGAGCCTGACGCCGGCCAGGCGCAGGCTGCCATCGTAGCCCTTATCCGGGCTCAAATCTGGAGCGCCGATTCTGCTTGGTCGTGCTGGACCAATCTGCAGCCTGCCGGCGATCGCAAATCATCGGGCCAACCAAAGTGTACTAGTGCGCTGCAGCACCTGCCGCTTCGCCATTCCGGCGGCTAGACCCGTTCGGCTTGGTAACTTCGTCACGCATGAAGCCCCCAAACTATAAATGTCGCGCCGCGTCCGGAGGTTTTATGTCTGTTTCCATCAAGGATCTAATTGAAGAGTCGCTTGCCCACCGGGCGGTGAACCACCCTTATCTTGCCGCCCTTGGCAATGGCGATCTGCCGGACGTGGACTGGGCACTCCGCGATTTCGCAGATCACTACTACGGCTATTCACTCCACTTCCCGCGGTATCTGACCACCGTCATCTCTAAGCTGGAAAACCCCGCGCACCGCACCAGCCTGCTTCAGAACCTCACAGAGGAATCCGGTCACTACGAGGAAGAGGAACTGGCCGAGTTGGCCGCAATCGGTGTCCAGCGCGAATGGATCGAAGGGGTACCGCACCCCCAGCTATTCCGGCGATTTCGCGAAGCAACCGGGATTACGGCCCCTTATTCGCCCGATGACGAAGCCATCGAGCTGGTCTGCTGGCGCGAATCGTTCCTGACCACGCTGACTCACGGTTCGGCTGCCGAAGCACTGGGCGCGCTGGGTCTGGGCACGGAGAACATCGTCAGCACGATCTATGTGCCCTTCGTCAAGGCGATCGCCCGCACCAACCTGCATCCGCGCGACACGGTTTTCTTTCCGCTGCACACGGCAGTGGATGATCACCACCAGGAAGCGCTGGAGGAAATCTCGCTCGCCTTCGCCGCCACGCCTGGCGGCAAGAGCGATCTGCGCCGTGGTATGATCAAGGCGCTCTCACTGCGTTCATCCTTCTGGGACTGGCTCCACGAACGCGCGCTGGCCTGTGCTACGCCGCGCGAACTGGAGTTTGCGTCCTGAACCCCTGAACGGCGCGCGGTCCCCTCCACTCCAACGCCCCCGACGCGTGCCGCGCGCCGTTCAACCCGATCAAAGGATCTTCTGCCGTGAACAGTGGACTGCAATCGTTGATTGCCAATATCGAAGCGCGCAAGGCGCTGGCCGAAGATAGCCCGGCCAGTGCCTTCCACGCCGACCTGATCAACAACCATCGCGAAATCTATCGTAACAGGAATGACAAGCTCGGCATCGACTTCTCGGTCGATGTGCTCGACTTTCCGGGCACGCAGGCCTTCGATGCGCGCGTCGTGCGAATCGCAGCCGGGGCCAATAACGAGCTGCACAAGCATGCGCATGAATCGCTGTTCTATGTGATCAGCGGCAAGGCCGAGGTGCGCATTGGCGACGACCGCTTGACGCTCGAGCCCGGCGGTTTGGCGTTCGTACCGCGTTGGGCTTTTCACCAGTCACGCAACCTGTCTGACAGCGAACCGCTCGTCATCCTGGCGATCACGGACTTCGGCCTGACCAAGGCCGTGCTGGGCGATTATGACAAGCGGACCCGCCTTGCCGCCAGCGGCGCCGACGTGATTGAACACGCCTGAGCGCCGCCCGCGATCAACCCATCAGCCAGCGCCACACCCCTGCCGGCATCTGCAGGAAGGGGATGTGCGCCCAGGTTGCCGCCAACCACAGCACAGCACCGCCGAGCCAGGGGACCAGTCCCGCCCGGGCAAGCCCGCCCGGCCGCGGCCAGTAGCTGGTCTTCGCTTCCCACCCGGCCCAGGCTTCACCCGCCAGGTTGGTTTTCTTGCGGTCCTGAAAGTGTGAGCCAACCAGCGCCAGGAAGGCAATGGCCCCACACAAGACGAAACTGCGCGGTGTTGGGCTGACCAGCATGTGGGCCAGCGCCCACAAGGCGAAGGACCACATCATCGGATGGCGGGTAACATGGAACACGCCGTGGACTGGCTTTGTGGCAGCAGCCAGCGCACCGGGCGCGGGCAGCGCGGGGTTACCGATCAAGCTGCCGACAAACAACACGCCCGCCACCAAAGTGAGCAACGCGGCCAGGGCCCAGATGGCGTCGGCGCTGCCATCCCAAAGCCCTGCGGCACCGGGTCCGACGGCCTGAAACGCCACGACCATCCACCCCAGCGTGGCAAAGGAAACCACCGTGTAGGCCAGTTGGAAGCCCATTGGCCCCAGCATCCGCACCAGTCCGGCCCGCAAGGGGTGCGACATCGCAAAATGCGAGCCCACAAAGGCCACCGAAGCGGCAATCAGGTTGGCAAGTGGCTGATCCATCGGGCTCCCCCCATGTTTACAATGTAAACATGGCTAGCATGGTCGGGCCACAATGCAACTCCTAACAGCTGGCCCCGCCGGTCAATAGCAGCAGACCAGTCACCATTCGTAGGCCTTGGGCAGTGCGCCTTCCTGCGGGACGCGATAGCGATCGCGCAGGCGGGTGGAGTGATTGTCAAGCTTCTGCTCAACCCCATCGATGAACACCCGAGTGACCCCACTGGTCACTTCGAGCGGATCGCCATCCCAGATCACTACATCTCCGGCCAGGCCCGGCTTAAGACTGCCGAAGCGGCTGTCCATGCCAAGTATGGCCGCCGGTACCGAGCTGATCGTGGCAAAGGCCTGCCCCCAGGTCAGCCCGCTGGCGCCCGGCACTTTGCTGAGCGAGACGAGGTTGCCTGCATATTGCGGCGCATAGCGCGGCTGATCACCAAAGGCACCCAGACCGACGCGGACCCCAGCCGCAGCCATGCGGCCCACGTTGGACTGGGTTGCGGCCAACTGCTCAAAAGTTGCGGGCAGATCATTGAGCGGCGTCGCCAACACCGGCACGCCGGAACCGGCCAGTTCGCGGGCAATCGTCCAACCCTCGCTGGCCCCGACAATGACCATCTTTAGCGCCGGGAAATCGCTCTTCAGCGCCAGCGCCATGCGAATGTCGGAGGCCCGCTCCGCCCGCACGTAGAGCGGCTGGCGTCCCATCACCACCGGCACCAGTGCGGCCGCATCAAAGCGAGTGAGCAAGGCATCGCCTGGCCGTTCCGGCGCAGCATCCTGCAATCGTGGATCGGCGCCCTGCCCACCGCCCCGACGCGCGAGTTCACGCGCCTCGACCAGGGCATTGCGCAGGATGGTGTGAACCGCAGCCCGGCTGCCACCGGCTGCAGCAGCCCCGCGCTCACCCAGTTCAACGTACTGGAAGGCCCGAGCTTGCGTGATCGGCTGGCCATCATCGGCCAGGTCGATAATCGCACCCTGCCCGCCAAAGATTGCCCCGGTGCCAATTGGCGCCACGGCGGCGCGAGTCACCCCGCCAGCGCGGCTGACCGAGATGTGCTGGGCTAGCGGGTTTATCGCCGGCGAGAGATCAAGCGCAGCATGGAATGGACTCTTGCTGTCGGAATCGTTGGAATCATCGACAGCCTCAACATCGAACAACCCGATGTCAGTAACGGCAACCACAAGACCCGGCGTCACCCACTTGCCCCCGGCATCGACAGTGCGTGCCCCGGCCGGCACGGCCACACCAGCCCCGGCGGCAAGCACCTTGCCCCCGCGCAGCACAACGGTGCCGTTCTGGATCGGGGCCGAGCCATCGCCGATCACGACGGTGGCATTGGTGATGGCCACGTCTTGCGCAGCGACCGGCGAGGCAACGAGGAGCGCGGTAGCGCTCAGCAGCAGTCGGCGCGCGCTCATTTGACGTCTCCTTCACCGACCTGCCCAAGCTCGAAATCACTCACCGGACGGCGTTTGCGATCGGTCGCGTCGAACAGCATCGCGCCATCGACCCAGACCTTTTCGGGCCGCGAATAGACCGACAGCGGATGGCCGTTCCACAGCACCACATCGGCCATCTTACCGGCCTGCAGGCTGCCGGTCTGCTTGTCGATCCCCATCGCCCGGGCCGGGTTGCTGGTCAGCCAGCGGATCACTTCCGCATCGGAAATCTCGATCCCCATACGGCGGGCATCGCCCTGGGCCTTGGCCGCTTCCTGATTGAGCCGTTGAATCCCGTTCTCATCATCTGAGTGGATCACCACGCAGGCTCCGGCCTGGTGGAGGATGCCCGCATTCTCGGCGATGGCATCGTAGCTCTCCATCTTGAAGCCCCACCAATCGGCCCAAATTGCCGAGCAGGTGCCACTGGCACGCAGCAGGTCGCCAATTTTGTAAGCCTCGGTGGCATGATGGAAGGCCGTAACCTTGTAGCCCATCTCCTTAGCCATATCGAGGACCAGGCCCATCTCGTCCGCCCGGTAGCAGTGATTCTGGATCAGGATCTCGCCATCGAGCACCCCGGCCAGCGTTTCCATCGCCAGGTCGCGGCTCTCAAGCTTCCCGGCATCGCGCTTGGCCTTGTATTCCTTGGCCTTGATCCAGGTTGCGCGGTTGACAGCCATGTTGCCCATTCGGGTCGAAGGCATGCGCCCCTTGCTGCCATAAACCCGCTTGGGGTTTTCCCCGCAGGCCATCTTCAGTCCATAGGGCGCGCCGGGAAACTTCATCCCCTGAACGGTCCGGGCATAGACGTTTTTCAGCGTAACCGTGCGGCCGCCAAACAGGTTGGCCGAACCGGGCAGGATCTGAAGTGCGGTTACCCCGCCATTGGCCAATGCGCGCGCAAAGCCAGGGTCCTGCGGCCAGACCGAGTGTTCGGCCCAGACCTCTGGCGTGGCCGGAGCCGTCGCTTCGTTGCCGTCTGAATGGGCCGCCACGCCGGGGCTGGGATAGTCCCCAAGGTGGGAGTGGATATCGATGATCCCGGGCGTAACAAACTTGCCCGCGCCGTCGATCCGCCGGTAATTGGC
>JBIIDJ010000054.1:0-16858 GCA_044238415.1 Novosphingobium sp. | reverse complement strand
ACCAGCGCCGTATCCAGCCAGCTCTATTCGCTTGAGCAAGTCGGCGGGTTTTCCGGCAAGGGCGCGCAGCTCGCCGAAGGGCTGCTCTATTCGGGCGATCCGGCCCAGTTCAAGAAGGACCTGGCCCGCACAGCCGCGTTGACCCCGGGTGAAGTCCAGTCCGCGCTCAAGCGCTGGCTGTCGCGCCCGGTGCTGGCCCTGGCCGTAACCCCGGGCAAGCGCACCGAAGACGGCGCGAAGATGGGCGGCTATGGCGACGAGGCGACCACGCCACCCCCGGCTCCCGATGCCAAGAAGCCCGCTCCGCCGCTGGCCGCCGGCCCGAAGCGGGAATTCCCGCCGGTCGCCCCGGTCGGCGACCTGACTTTCCCGACAGTCGAGCGCGCCACCCTGTCGAACGGCATCCCGGTCACCCTGGCCCGGCGCGGCAATGTGCCGACCGTGCTGGTATCGATGAATTTCGACGCCGGGTTCGCGGCCGACCTGGGCGATCGGCCCGGCACGCAATCCCTGATGCTGTCGCTGCTCGATGAAGGCACGACCACCCGCAATGCCATCGCCATTGCCGAAGAGCAGGAGCGGCTGGGGGCCAATGTCTCCACCGGCGCGGGCCTCGATTCCAGTTCGGTTACCTTGGCGGCGCTCAGCGCCAATCTGTCCCCCTCGCTGGCGCTGATGGCCGATATTGTCCGCAATCCGGCTTTTGCCCCGGCAGAGGTCGAACGGGTGCGGAGCCAGCAGCTGGCCAGCCTGTCGCAGGCGATTGCCAACCCGCGCGGCCTGGCGGCCCGCACCCTGCCGACCCTGCTGTTCGGCAAGGCCCACCCCTATGGCCTGCCTGGCGACGGGCTGGGCGATGAGGCTTCGCTCAAGAGCCTGACGCCCGAAGCGCTGCAGGGCGCCCATGCGCGCTGGATCCGGCCCGACAATGCCCGGATCACGGTGGTGGGCGATGTTACCATGGCCGAATTGAAGCCGCTGCTTGAGGCCCAGTTCGGCCAGTGGCAGGCCGGTGCCGGCCCGCGCCCGGCCAAAGCACTCGATGCCCCGGTGCCGACAGTCCAGCCGCGGATCGTGCTGATTGACCGCCCCAATTCACCGCAGTCGGTGATCGTGGCAGGCCGGGTGCTTGAGCTGACCGGGCGCGACAAGGACATGGAAGCGCTTGACCTTGCCAATGAAGTGCTGGGCAACGGCTTCCTTTCGCGCCTCAACCTCAACCTGCGTGAGGACAAGGGCTGGTCCTATGGCGTCCGCAGCAATGTCTCGGCGCCGCTCGGGCGGCGCACGCTCAGCCTGGTCGCCCCGGTCCAGTCGGACCGCACCGGGGATTCGATCAAGCTGCTGCTGGAGGAAATGCGCGATTTCCCGGGCAAGAAGCCGGTCAACCCGACCGAGCTTAACCGCGTGACCGATGGTAATGTCCGCGGCCTGCCCAACCGGTTTGAAACCAACGGGCAGGTGCTCGGTGCGATCATCACCAACGAGCGGCTTGGCCGCCCGGACGATTACATTGTCACCCTTCCGGCCCGCTACCGCGTGATTGATGCCAAGGCGATTGATGGTGCGGCCAAGCAGTGGCTGCACCCGCAAGGCCTGGTCTTTGTCGTGGTTGGCGATCGCAAGGTTGTGGAGCCGCAGTTGACCGGCCTGGGCCTGCCGATTGAGCACGCCAGCGCCGCCCAGCTTGGCGGCGGTTGACAAGCCGGCCGGTTCGGATTGAATAGCATTACTTACCCCCCTGTAAGTTGAGGAGAGATTCGATGTCGATTTCGGGCACTTATGATTGCGTGACCAAGACCCCCATGGGCGACCAGAAGAGCGAGTTCACCATCGAGGCGAACGGCGATACCTTCACCGGCACCAACAAGGGCGCAATGGGTTCGATGGAGCTTGAGAATGGCAAGATCGACGGCAACAAGCTGACCTGGTCGATGAAGATGACCGTGCCGATGCCGATGACGCTGGAAGGCGAAGCCACCGTCGATGGTGACACCATCACCGGCGGCGTCAAGGCTGGCGCCTTCGGCACCTTCGCGATGAGCGGTACCCGCAAGGGCTGAGTCTTCGCGGCTGAACACAAGAAGGGCGCCGGAGGGAATGCCTCCGGCGCCCTTTCATTTGGCGGATGGCAGGATCAGAACTTGGCGCTCGCCATCAGTGCTTCGGCCTTGGCCCGGTCCCGTTCAAAATAATGCAGCGCCGGGGCAGTATAGCTGATCAGGTGCAACTGGCCGCCCACCACGGTAGCCGCGGCGATACCTTTGCGGATCAGGGCTGACCCATCGACGCCGTATTCATAGCTGAACTTGACCCCGTCATGACCGCCCAGCCGATAGGGCTCGACCGCGGTGATCTTGAACAATGACGTGTTCAGCACCACGCGGTTCGAACTTTCGAAGAAATCCGGCAGGTCGGTCAACTGCATCCCGGCGCGGAACTGGGGCAGCGGGTTGTCCTTCTTCTTGGCATCGCGGTACAGCGTCTCGCCCGGGATCAGCCCGGTAACGAAATAGACCTCGTTCAGCTGGGTACCATCGAGGGTCCAGATCTCCCCCTTCTTGATCGGGCGCACCGACCAGCGGTTCCACGCGCTGTCCGGGGTAACGGTCAACTTGCCCTTGGCAACGGCGGTCGGAGCCTGGGCCGGAACCAGTTTCCAGCCGGCCACCGCCGGGGTGGTGGCCACCGCCGCCATCAGTGCCAGTGCGGTGAGTCGATAGGACCGCTTCATTGCTGTTCTCCTGCCATCATTGCCATCATGTTGCGGTCCGTGGCATCGGGTGCCCGGCCCATGTATTCCTTGAGATCGGCCTTCCCCGAAGCCTCGTTGCCCAGTTTCAGGTTGGCCAGCCCCCGCCCGCGCCAGAGCTGCGGCAAGGTCCCGCCCTCGGCAATCGCGCGATCATAGAAACTGACCGCTTCGAGCAGATCGCCACCAATGGCGCGGCGGCGATAAAGCTCGCCGCGCGCATAGAGCAACCACGGCGTCCAGCCTTGCGCTGCCATGGATTGGAGCAGGTAATCGCTGGCCCCGAAATCGTTTAGCTTGAACTGATCCTCGACAAACTCCGGCCACCACCGCGCCATCGCGGTGCGATAGGCGTCCGCTCCGGTCGCGCCGGCCACCCCCGGTTCGGCCGCAGCCTGTTCGCGCAGCGCCGTTACCCGCTCAGCCGTGGGCGGATGGGTGCCGAACAGGCCGCGATCCTTGTCCTTGCGCGACTGGACGTTGCGGGCACTGGCAGTTGCGTCCATTTCGGCGCGGAGCTGCTCCCAGACGTTGGCGGCTTCGCGGGTGTCATAGCCAGCGGCGGCCATGAACTTGAGGCCACCGGCATCGGCCTCACGCTCCATGTCGCGCGAATAGGCATAAATCGAGGCAGCCAGGCCGAACGAGGCGATCAGGCCAATCCCGGTAAAGGCCAGCCAGGTGGCCGAGTTGCTCTTGGACTTGATGTCGCGGAACATCTTCAGCGAATGCCGCAGCTCGAAGTGAGCATATTCATGCCCGAGCACCGCCGCCAGCTGCGCCTCGTTTTGGGTGCGCAGCAACAGGCCGGAGTAAACCTGCATAACCCCGTTCAGCGCCATGCTGGCGTTAAAATGCGGCGTGCGCATGATGTAGAGCCGCACGTTGGCACAGCGCGACGCGCCCACCGTCTTGCACAGCACGCCGCGGACATAGGCGTTCAGTTCGGGATCCCGGATCACCAGCGCCGAGGCCTTGAGGCTGCGCTCGGCTTCATCCATCTGCATCCACAGGCCGCGCTCGTCCTTGTCCTGTGGCTGGTAGATAGCGGGTGCGGTGGACGCAGGCTGACCCTCGCCCGCCTGAGCGAGGACCGGCTGCAGCGGCAGCGCCAGTGCCAGTAAGGCTGTGAGCAGTCGCCGAGCGACCATCCGCCAGTTCCCGTCAGCGCCGCGCGATCACTTGGCGGCCGGGGCAGCAGCCGCGACGGCGGCCGGGGCCGGGCCGCGGGCCGGGAAGCCCTCCAGCAGCTGCGTAACGCGCTTTTTGGCGCCATCCACTTCGCGCGGATCGCCGCCCATCGCCAGATCGGTGTTGAACCAGACGATATCGCCAGTGCTGAGATCAACCAGCGCAGCATAGCCAATGTGGATCCCCGCCGGGACATAGGCGCCGAACAGGCCGGCCATCAGCACCTGGGCGACCTTGCGGCCAGCATCGCCATAGGCATCGTGCGTAAAGAAGAACAAGGCATAGTCGCCGCCCGTCACTGTCTTGAGCTTGGCGGCATCAGGGCCGAGCGTCCAGTCGAGGCGGTAGGTCTTCTTGGGTTTCTTGCCGGGAACAGCAGGCCCAGGAGGGTTGAGCTTGGTGGGCAAGCGGTCACCCAGCATTTCGTGCTGAAACATCGCCCCGGCGGCCGCTTCGAACAGCCCGCGATACTGGTTCACCAGTTCACCATCGGCACCTTCGTAATCGCCCAGAAACACCATCTGCGCGCGCTGCGCCTCGGGCGAGGCTTCCATCGCCGCCTGGATGTTCTTGCGGGCAGCGGCGGTCCAATCGGCATTCGGTTCATCCACCCCGCCAACCTTGAGCGAACCGACATGCACATCGGGGCGAAACACCACGACCTTGATTGCCGTATCTGCCGGAAACACGAACCCGTTCTTGGTGACCGAGCCCGCTTCAACCGGCTGCGTGACAAGCAGCATGATGGCGCAGCAAACCGCTACCGCAGCGGCGCGCAAGCGAATGAATGGCAATGAACCCTCCCCTGTATGCGACAGGGACGGGCTTAGCGCGGCGGCTGCCAGAGGCAAGCAGAACCCTGAGCGATCCCAGTGGAAAACCCGCTTACCCCAAAGCCTTGCGCAACAGTTCGTTGACCACCTGCGGGTTGGCCTTGCCTTGCATCGCCTTCATCGTCTGACCAACGAAGAACCCGAACAGCGCTTCCTTGCCGCCCTTGTACTCGGCCACCTTGTCGGCGTTGTCGGCCAGGATCTTGGCAATCGCCGCCTCGATTGCGCCGGTATCGCTGGTCTGCTTGTTGGCGTCGATTTCGGCAGCAAGGTCGATGTCGCTGGTCAGGTAGGCAGCGAAGATCTCCTTCGCCTTGCCGCCTGAGATCGTGCCTTCGTTAGCCGCAATGATCAGCGCCGTGTTGGCTTCGATCGTGTTCTTCGGATGGCTGGCACCTTCCGGTATCGACTTCAGGACCCCGGCCCGTTCCGACAGCAGCCAGTTGGCCACGCGCTTGGCCAGATCGCGCTCGCCCTTGCCGCTGGCCTTGGCCACGGCACCCAGCATTTCCTCGAACTGCTCATAGGTTTCGACTTCGAGCGTCAGCTGCGCCGCATCGTAGGCCGACAGGCCCAGCGCGGTTTCATAGCGATGGCGCTTGGCATCGGGCAGCTCGGGCAGGCTGGCGCGGCATTCCTCAAGAAACGCATCGTCGAGTTCCAGTGGCAGCAGGTCGGGATCGGGGAAGTAGCGATAGTCGTGCGCGTCTTCCTTGCTGCGCATCGAACGGGTTTCGTTCTTGTCCGGATCGTAGAGCCGGGTTTCCTGAACGACCGCGCCGCCATCCTCGATCACACCGACCTGGCGGCGGGCTTCCTGCTCGACCACGGCCATGACGAAGCGAACCGAGTTGACGTTCTTCGTTTCGGTGCGGGTGCCGAACGGTTCGCCCGGGCGGCGGACCGACACGTTCACATCGGCCCGCATCGAACCCTGATCCATGTTGCCATCGCACGAGCCGACATAGCGCAGGATCTGGCGCAGCTTGGCGACATAAGCGCCTGCTTCCTGCGGCGAGCGCATGTCCGGACGGCTGACGATTTCCATCAACGCCACGCCCGAACGGTTGAGGTCGACATAGGACATGGTCGGATGCTGATCGTGCATCAGCTTGCCGGCGTCCTGCTCGACGTGGATGCGCTCGATCCCGATCGTCTTGGTGCTGCCTTCGGGGTCCTTCTCGTCCAGGATCACCTCGATCGAACCCTCGCCCACCAGCGGGTGGTAGAGCTGGCTGATCTGGTAGCCCTGCGGCAAGTCCGCGTAGAAGTAGTTCTTGCGGTCAAACCGCGACCACTTGTTGATCTGCGCATTGATCGCCATGCCAGTGCGCACCGCCTGGCGGATGCATTCGCGGTTCGGCACCGGCAGCATGCCTGGCATGGCCGCGTCAACCAAAGACACCTGCGAGTTCGGCTCTGCGCCGAAGGCCGTGGCCGCGCCCGAAAACAGCTTGGACTGCGAAGTGACCTGGGCG
Organism: Novosphingobium sp.; assembly: GCA_044238415.1. Taxonomy (GTDB): domain Bacteria; phylum Pseudomonadota; class Alphaproteobacteria; order Sphingomonadales; family Sphingomonadaceae; genus Novosphingobium. The sequence continues at coordinate 10,604 of JBIIDJ010000054.1, read as the reverse complement.
TGGACTTCAAGGCCGATCACGACCTCCCACTCGCCTGTTGCGCCCTGAATGCGATAGTTGCTCATCTTACCACCACTTTTCCGGCTTGGCCGTGAACCCGGCGCGCTGTTCAATTGCCAGCCCCGCATTCAGCACGCCCTGCTCGTCAAAGGCCTTGCCGACGATCTGGAGGCCGAGCGGCAGTCCTTCCCGGTTAAGCCCGGCGGGGACCGACATGGCCGGCAGGCCCGCCAGCGAAGCCGGGACGGCGAACACGTCGTTGAGGTACATCGCCAGCGGATCGTCGCTCTTCTCGCCGAGGCCAAAAGCGGCGGTGGGCGCGGTCGGGGCCAGGATCACGTCGCACTGGGTGAAGGCGTTCTTGAAGTCCTGCGCAATCAGCGTGCGGACCTTCTGCGCCTGGGTGTAATAGGCGTCATAGAAGCCCGCGCTCAGCACATAGGTGCCGATCAGGATGCGACGCTTGACCTCTGCCCCGAACCCGGCGGCGCGAGTGGCGGCGTACATGTCTTGCAGGCCGGCACCATCGGGCAGATCGCGCAGGCCGTACCGCACGCCATCATAGCGGGCGAGGTTGGACGAAGCCTCTGCGGGCGCGATGATGTAGTAGGCTGGCAGGGCATACTTGGTGTGCGGCAGGCTGATCTCGACGATTTCCGCCCCGGCATCCTTCAGCCAGGCGATGCCGGCATCCCACGAAGCGGCGACATCGGCGTCCATCCCGTCCATGCGGTATTCGCGCGGAATGCCAACCTTCTTGCCCTTCATGTCGCCGGACAGGCTCGCTTCCCACTCGGGAACCGGCAGGTTGAGGCTGGTCGAATCCTTGGGATCGAACCCGGCCATGGTCTCCAGCATGATCGTGCAATCGCGCACGTCGCGGGCCATCGGGCCGGCCTGATCCAGCGAGGAGGCGAAGGCAACGATGCCCCAGCGCGAGCAGCGCCCGTAAGTCGGCTTTATGCCCGAAATGCCGACAAAGGCGGCGGGCTGGCGAATCGAGCCGCCGGTATCGGTGCCGGTTGCAGCTGGAGCAAGGCGTGCGGCCACTGCGGCCGAACTTCCGCCCGAGCTGCCGCCCGGAGCCAGCGCGGCATTGCCGCCATCATTGCGCCGCCAGGGCGAGATGACATTGCCGAAATAGCTCGTCTCGTTCGAAGAGCCCATCGCGAACTGGTCAAGGTTGAGCTTGCCCAGCATCCCCGCGCCGGCATCCCATAGCTTCTGGGACACGGTGCTTTCGTATTCCGGCGCAAAGCCTTCGAGAATGTGGCTGGCCGCGGTGGTCTGCACGCCCTTGGTGGCGAACAGGTCCTTCATACCGATCGGCACGCCGCCCATTTTACCCAGCGCTTCGCCCTTGGCCCGCTTGGCATCGATGGCCTTCGCCGCCTCGATCGCCTTTTCCGGCGTAGCGACGATGAAGGCATTGAGCGCCTGCTGCGCGGCGGCGACATTGGCATTGAACGCCTCAGCCACTTCGACCGCGGTAAAGTCACCCTTGGCCACGCCGTCGCGGATGGCGGCAACGCCCAGTTCCGTAAGATCGGTCATTATTCGATCACCTTGGGCACGCCGAAGAAGCCATGCTCAGCCGCCGGGGCATTGGCGAGAACAGCATCGCGGTTGTCCCCACCCGTCAGCGGATCGGCGTTGATCACATCATCGCGCAAGCGCAGCTGGTTCTCGATCACTGCGGTCATCGGCTCGACCCCAGTCACATCGACTTCGCCCAGCTGTTCGACCCAGGCAAGAATTCCGTTCAGTTCGGGCACCATCCCCGCAAGCTCGGCCTCGGACAGCTTGATCCGGGCCAGCGCGGCGATCTTGGCCACGGTGGCGGTATCGACCGACATGGCGTTCCTTTAATCTAGACTGTGGCGCGGGCGCTAGCACCGCCCCGCGCCCGCTTCAAGGCAATGGAATTACTGCGGCGGCGGGGGTGCGGCCTGCCCGCCCTGCTGGCCCTGCATCTGCTGCTGCAACTGCTGCATCATCTGCATCTGGCGCATCTGCGCTTCCACTTCGGCACGGCTCTTGAAATCGAGCAGCTCGATCTCGAACACCAGGTCCGAATTGGCGGGAATCCCGACTTCGCCAGTCTGCGGATTGCGCTGTTCCTGCGCACCATAGGCCAGCTCCGCCGGGATCTCGACCTTGTACTTGCCGCCCTTCTGCATCTTCACCAGCGCCTTGGTGAAGCCCGGGATCACGCCATCGACCGGGAACACCGCGCGCTGCCCCTCGTCGAACACCTTGCCGTTTTCAAGGCTGCCCTTGTAATTGATCTGGACCACGTCGGCTTCGGTCGGGCTGTTGCCGGTGCCGGCCTTGATCGTTTCGATCTCAACCGAACGCGGCAGGGTGGCCCAGGCCAGGCCGCCGGCAGCGAGCGCGGCAGCCGCCACGCCCAACCACAGCTTGCCCAGCGCGCCCTTGGCGATCGGTTGCAGCGGAACGCGGGTAATCTCGGTCATGAAACGGTCTTCCTGTTGGGCGCCAAAGCAAAGGGCGCGGATTGCTCCGCGCCCTCATGGCTTATCGCGCTTTGCGGTTCAAGCTTACTTGACGCCGTCGCGCTCCATCCGCTTGCGCTCCATCTTGCGGGCGCGGCGGACGGCAGCAGCCTTTTCACGGGCGCGCTTTTCACTCGGCTTCTCATAGTGACGGCGCAGCTTCATCTCGCGGTACACGCCCTCACGCTGCAGCTTCTTCTTAAGCGCGCGCAGAGCCTGTTCGACATTGTTGTCGCGGACGAGAATTTGCATAAACCGACACACCTCAAGAAACGAAAGGACAGAGCCCCACGCGAATCTGCTAGCGGGGTTGCACCTAACGGAAAGCAACGAAAAACTGCGCCGAATCCGATAAGGACCGGCTCGAAGTGGCGCGCCGTTAGCAAGGAGTCGACCACAAGGCAAGCTTTTGCGGGCAATTGCGCGCCGGACCGCAGGCTATTGCCCCCACGCGGCAGCTTGCAGGTCCTCCGTAGGCAGCCAATTCGGGCTATTCGACAACGAAACGGGGCGAAATTCGATTTTTTGTTGTATATACACAACGAATCACATATTAAGCCCTACATGCTGTTCAACCGCATCAACCTTTTTCGCCAAGAGCAGGGCCTGTCGCGCAAGGAGCTGGCCGAACTGGTCGGGGTCAACCCGCAGACCATCGGCTACCTTGAGCGCGGCGATTACCGGCCCACCGTGGAACTGGCGCTGAAGCTGGCCCAGGCCTTTGGCGTCAGTGTCGAAACGCTCTTCGCGCTCGACCCCTTTCCCTCGCTTGCCGAGCAACTGGGCCGCAATACGGCCAAGGAGACCGATCATGACTGATCCGCAGACCGCACGCATCAACCTGAGCCCGCGCACCAGCAAGCTGCTGGGCAGCTATGCGCTGGTCGCCATGCACGCATGGTTCCTCATCAAGCTGGGGCTACCGTCTGCTAGTGGCGGCACTGAGCTGGTGGTCGGCCTGGCCGCCATAACCGGCATGCTGGCCAGCATCGTGTTCTTCGTCAGTACTTACGGCGTGATCGCCAATGCGCCCGACGCCGCTCTGGACGAGCGCGAGCTGGCGGAACGCAATCGCGCCTATTTCGGCGCTTTCAAGTACCTGGTGCTGATGACCGTCGCGGGCGGGATAGTCCCCGATCTGCTGGCCAAACTGTTCAAGTTCGACCTGTCGGTCGGGGTGCTGAAGAACTTCATCCTGCTGATGTTCACAACCGCGCTGGTCCTGCCGGGCTTCCTGATCGCCTGGGTGGACCGGGAGGAGGCCTGAACACGGCCCGCTTATGGTTTCGCAAGCGATCGGCCCGGGCGGGAAGCAGTGCTAAACCGGTTCGGCCGCAATCGCGATCCGGAACTGATCACCCATACTGGGTAGATAGAACCCAGCCTTTTCGCCGAACACCAGCGTCATTGGCTCGGGCTTGGTGAAATAGTCGCGGTGCAGGAAATAGCTCTGGACCGGCTCGATCTTGTCCTCCGGGTCCTGCGGGTTGAACAGCGCAGCCGTGAAATCGGTCGCCGGGGAGGCGAAACGGATCACCACGTTCTGCAGCTTCCACCGGCACAGGCCCAGCCCGAAATAGTCTGCATCGCGCAAGGCATCGCGGTGGAACACCGCTTCATACCGGTTCCCATCCAGCGCCTGCAGTGGCAGGTCCAGCTTGTATTCGGGCGGCAGGACGGCTCCACTGAACGGCTGGGCCCTGACGCATTCCTCATTCGTCACCCGGTAGAAGGCCGTTGCCCGAACCTTGCTGAACGGGCCGGGCGCATTCTCGAATCGGAAATCGAGCCGGTAAGCCTCGGCCGGAGCGGGGTTGCGTTCGATCCCGGGCTGGATCGCCTCCGTGCCCTGCTTGCACCCGCCAAGCAGAAAGGCCGATACGAGGGCGGCGACAGCTTGCCTGATCATCGGTTGACTCCACTTGGTCCGTGCCGGCAGTCCCTCGTACCGTCGGTCTGCCGCGCCTGACTTTTTCGGGCAGCGGCAGCAGCACCGCAAGCGGCGGCGGAATACCGGGACAACAGGCTTGCTCCGACAGCACGAAGCGGTGTTCCCCAGCCCGCTTTCGCGCTAGACGCCGTGAACGGGGGACCGATGCGCACCACTTTCACGACTGCCGACTGGGCCGTGCTGGGGCTCTATGTAGTGCTTTTGGCACTGGCCGGCTGGCTGACCACGCGGCGCGGGATGAAGAGCGAGGACTATTTCCTCGCCGGGCACCATGCGCCGACCTGGCTGGTGGCGATCTCTGTGCTCTCAACCGTGCAATCGGCGGCGACCTTTCTGGGCGTGCCGGACTTCGCCTATCGCAGCAACTTTACCTATATCGGTGGGGTGTTCTCGACGCTGGTGGCGGCCTGGCTGGTCGGGCACTGGCTGATGCCGCGGTTCTATGCCGCTGGCGTCACCACGGTCTACGAGCTGCTCGAGGCGCGCTTCGATGCGACCGCGCGGCGAGCGGCGGCGGCGATGTATCTGGTCGGCCGGATCCTTGCCAGCGGGGCACGACTCTATCTGGCGGCGATCGCCGTCTCGATGATCCTGTTCCTCGATGTTGCGCCGGGGCACATGCTGATCGCCATGCTGGTCCTGCTGGTCTTCGGCTTGGCCTTCACCTTCATGGGCGGGCTTAACTCGGTTATCTGGAGCGATCTGGTGCAGGTGGTCCTCTATGTTGGTGCCGCTTTGGTGGTGGCCTGGTACCTGTGGTCCGGCCTGCCGATGACCACGGCAGAGGCAATCGCCGCGCTGCAGAACGCGCCTGAAGGCAAGGACAAGCTGCAACTGATCGACCCCTCGTTAAGCCTCTCGGCCCCCTTCGGACTGTGGGCCGTGCTGACCGGGGTGGTCCTGCTCAATTTCGCTAATGCCGGGCTCGATCAGGACACCACGCAGCGCGTGCTGGCCTGCCGCGATGCACGGCAAGGCACACGGGCACTGGTCGTTTCGGCCTGGGCCTCGCTCCCCGTAATCCTCCTGTTCCTGACCATCGGCGCGCTGCTGTGGCTGCATTACCAGGGAAATGCAGCTGGGACCTATAATGGCGAGAAAGTCACTGTTTTCATGCACTATATCCTCACCCAGCTGCCGCCCGGCCTGCGGGGTCTGGTGACCGTGGGGGTGATCGCGGCGGCGGCGATCAATTCAGGGCTGATCTCGATGTCGGCGGTGCTGGTCAACGACCTCTACCGACCCTTCGCGGGCCAGCGAAGCGAGGCGCACTATGTCCGGATGGGGCGGATTGCCACGGTTTTGCTGGGCTTTGCGCTGTTCGGCATGGCGGTGCTGTCCTACTACTGGCAGCGCTATGCCGACACTGCCCTGCTCGACTTCGTGCTGGGGGTCATGGCCTTTGCCTACTCCGGGCTGCTAGGGGTCTACGGTGTTGCCCTGTTCTCGAAGCGGGGCTCTTCCGCCAGCGTCCTTGCCGCCTTTGCCGCCGGGTTCCTGACGGTATTGGCCTTCCAGCCCTATGTGATCGATGCGCTGGGGCTGCCCGCCGCGCTCAAGGGCGTGGCCTTCCCCTGGCACCTGTGCCTTGGCACAGCGATGGCGGCGCTGGTCTGCCTGATCGCGCCGGGGAAAGGCGTGGCGATTTCGGCAAAGGCCAGCTAAGGCACCGGGCATGACCGCCCCGCCCTCATTCATGGCCGCATCGCTGTTCGTCGCCGGAGGCGGTGCGCTTGGCGCATGGCTGCGCTTTGCGGCTGGGCGGCTGATTGGCGCAGGGCCATTTCCCCATGCCACACTGACCGTCAACGTGCTGGGAAGCCTGGCCATGGGACTGCTGGCCGGCTGGCTGGCGCGTCACGGTCAGGGTGGTGAAACCTGGCGGCTGCTGCTGGGCGTCGGCGTGCTGGGCGGGTTTACCACCTTTTCGGCCTTCAGCCTGGAAATCGCCTTGATGATCCAGCGCGGAGCCATGACGCAGGCCGCGCTCTATATTGCCCTGTCGCTGGCTGGCGGCGTGGGCGGACTGTTCGCCGGGCTGGCCCTGGCAAAGGGCATTGCATGAGCACCGAAGTTCGCCAATTCACGGTGCAGCACGATGACGACGGTGTGCGTTTGGACCGCTGGTTCAAGCGCCATTTGCCGCAGATTGGATTTGCCACGGTCAGCCGCTGGGCGCGCACCGGGCAGATCCGGGTCGATGGCAAACGCGCCGATCCGGCTGACCGGCTGGCCGCCGGGCAGGTGCTGCGCGTCCCGCCGGGCGGCGATGCTCCCGCCAAGGGCGGCGCCAAGCCCCGACGCGAGCTGACCGATGAAGAAATCGCCAAGGCCGAGGCCATGGTCATCTCTCAGGATCGCGCCGCCATCGTGCTGAACAAGCCTCCGGGCCTCGCGACGCAAGGCGGCAGCGGAATGAAGGAGCATGTCGACGGTTTGCTCGATGCCTTTGCCTTTGATGGCCCCCGCCCGCGGCTGGTTCACCGGCTTGACAAGGATACTTCCGGGGTCCTGCTGATCGCGCGCACCCCAGGCAGCGCGGCGTTCTTCTCAAAGCGCTTTTCCGGGCGCACCGCACGCAAGATCTATTGGGCAATCATCACCGGCGTGCCCGCGGTCGAGGATGGCTTGATCGACTTGCCGCTGGCCAAGCAGCCGGGCACTGGCGGTGAGAAGATGATGGTCGACAAATCGGGCGAAGGCCAGCCGGCCCGCACCCGATACCGCGTGCTCGACCGCGCCGGAAATCGTGCCTGCTGGGTCGAGCTGCAACCGCTGACCGGCCGCACCCATCAGCTGCGCGTCCACATGGCGGCAATCGGCCACCCGATCGTCGGCGACGGCAAGTATGGCGGACCGGATGCCTTCCTCTCGGGCTCGATCAGCCGGAAGATGCACCTCCATGCGCGGCGCCTGATCATTGACCATCCCGATGGCGATGTGATCGATGCGCGGGCCGAACTGCCAGAGCATTTCGCCAACACCATGGCCAACCTGGGCTTTGATGAAGAGGATGGCGATGCCCTGCCCGAACCCTACAAGCCCGGCAAGGCCGACGAGAAGGCTGCCGCCAAGGCCCATGCCAAGCAGGTCCGCAAGGAACGCCGGGGCGAACGCCGCGGCCGGGCCGATGGGCGCGTTGCCACCCGCAAGCCGCCAACTAAGCGCGGACCGACCAAAGGCAAGGGTTCGCCAAAACCGGCAGGCAAACGCTGATGCATCCCAATCCCGCCTACCGCAGCGAAGACCGCGGCCTGATGGAAGCCCTGATCGACGAGATTGGCTTCGGCATGGTCTTTGCCACCACCGCCGATGGACCGCGCATGGCCCACACACCGCTGGTTTCGACCGGGGACGGCGCCGTGCAATTTCACTTGTCACGCGGCAATGCCCTGACTCGCTATCTTGATGGCATGACGGCTCTGGCCGTCGTCAATGGGCCAGATGCCTATGTCAGCGCGCGGTGGTATGAAGACCCGACCCAGGTACCGACCTGGGACTATGTCAGCGTTGAACTGGAAGGCCGGGTACGGCGCATGGATGCCGATGGCCTTACCGGCTTTCTGGAAGCCCTGTCCGCCCGCCATGAGGCCCGCATCATCGGTGGGGAGCCATGGACGCTCGACAAGACCCCGCCCGATAAACTGCGGGGGCTGCTGGGCGCCATTGTTGGGTTCGAGCTCGAGATCCTTGCCTGGCGGCCAACGATCAAGCTGCACCAGAAGGCCCCGGTTCACGAGCGGCAACGCGTAATAGCCGGGCTTGAAGCCCAGGGCTCTCACGCGGTGGCTGCGCTGATCCGGAACCTAGTCAAGTGACGCTGCGCCTTGCCGTGTTCGATTGCGACGGTACGCTGGTCGATGGCCAGGCTGGCGTCTGCAATGCCATGGACGCAGCGTTCGCGGCACATGGCTTGCCGCTCCCGGACCGTCACCAGGTGCGGCGCAGTGTGGGTCTGAGCCTGATGCAGGCAGTGCGCGCCCTGCTTCCCGATGCGGATGAAGAGCTGTGCCGCGGGATCGATAGCGCCTATCGTTCTGCCTTCCGCGCTGCGCGGGAAGGAGGCGAGTTGGTCGAGCCGCTTTATCCGGGCATGCGTGAATTGCTCGATGGCCTGCGCAGGCAAGGCTGGGTGCTGGGCATAGCCACCGGCAAAAGCGACCGGGGGCTGGCGCACTGCCTGTCAGTCCACGGCCTCAGCGATCACTTCGTCACCCTGCAAACCGCAGATCGCCACCCGTCGAAGCCCCACCCTGCCATGCTGGAGGCCGCGCTGTTCGAGGCTGGCGTTGCCCCCGCCGCCGCCGTAATGATCGGCGATACGGCCTATGACATGGCCCTGGGCAGCAATGCCGGCGTTCGCGCAGTGGGGGTCGACTGGGGTTATCATGACCCGGCCGAGCTGATCGCCGCCGGAGCTGCCGCCGTCGCCCGCCATCCCGCGCACCTGCTGGAGCTGCTGCAATGACCGAAGACGAAACCCGCGCCCGCACACGTTTCTTCGTGATCCAGCTGGTACGCATCACTGGTGTTGGCTTGTTCATGGTCGGGCTGCTGGCTTTGGCCGGCAAGCTCGACATGCCGTTGGTGGCCGCGGTGGCACTGACCGCCGTCGGCGCCTTTGACATGCTAATTCTGCCACTTCTGCTGTCACGCAAGTGGAAGAGCGGCGGGCGATGAAACGGTTCTACACGGAAGCCTCCGCTGCGCCTGCCGGCGCGGGCTGGCAGGCGCAGCTCGACGGGCGCGGGGTCAAGACCGTGGGCGGTCGACCGCAGATCGTCCCCACTGAGGCTTTGGCTGGCATGCTCGCTGCCGAATGGGCTGCGCAGGAAGCGGAAATCGATCCCAAAAGCTTCGTGCTGCGTGACCTGGCCGACTTTGCCATTGACGTGATCGCAGCCGACCCGGCGACGATCCGCACCGCCCTGGTGCGGTATGCCGAAACCGATACGCTATGCTACCGCGCCGATCCCGGCGAGGCCCTGCACCGCCGCCAGACAGAACGCTGGGAGCCAGTCCTGGCCGGTGCTGAAGCCCGTCTGGGCATTCGGTTCGAGCGGATCAGCGGGATCATTCACCAGCCGCAACCCGCCGCAACACTGGCGCGACTGGAGCAGGAGTTGGTGACACTCGATCCGTTTGCACTCGCCGCACTCAATACGCTTACCTCGCTTGCCGCCTCACTGGTGATCGGTCTGGCCGCGCTCGAACCCGAAGCGAATACCGGGGCGCTGTGGATCGCGGCCGAACTGGAAGAAGAATGGCAGGCCGAACAATGGGGTCGTGATGCCGAGGCCGAGGATCGCCGCGCCCGCCGCGCCGAGGCCTTTGCGGCTGCCGTCCGCTTCGCCGCCCTGGCGCGGAACGGTTGACCTTCTTAATCGGCCGGTTAAACAGGTTGCCATCCGCAACCTGACAGAGAGGAACCAGGGCGATGTACAGCCACATGATGGTGGGCAGCAACGACATTGATCGTTCGAAGGCATTCTATGACGCGCTGTTTGGCGCGGTGGGCGGCAAGCCCGGCATCGTCGACCCCAAGGGCCGGCTGATCTATCTGCACAATGGTTCGATGTTCCTCGTCACGAAGCCGATCGACGGCGAAGCCGCTACCGCGGGCAATGGTATGACGATCGGCTTTGGCATGGCCACCCCGGCCGAATGCGACGCCTGGCACGCGGCTGGCATTGCGGCCGGCGGGAAGGCGATCGAGGACCCGCCGGGCGTGCGTGAAGGCGCCGGCATGAAGTTGTACCTGGCCTACCTGCGCGATCCTGACGGGAACAAGCTTTGCGCCTTGCATCGCATGTAACGTCCCTCGGCGCTCCCGCCCGCTGGGCGGGAGCGTTCCGGCATTGCGGGACTAACCTTGGATAACTTGATCTCCCCTTGCATTTGGTCAAGGGGAGGTGACGGAGGGTAACCGGTCGCGCTTCTCGAAGGCCAGCGTATTCGGCCGGTTTAAAAACGGTATGCTGTGCTTGGCGTCCGGATAGACCTAAATACGGGTCGCTATTTATCGATTGGCCGGGTCGCACTGGCATTTACCACGCTCATAGTCGCAATCAGCGACCCCCAGGGCGTGGGATTGCGGTTTGAACCTGACGACATCGTAGCGCTGGCGGCAATTGCGG
>JBIIDJ010000138.1:0-4863 GCA_044238415.1 Novosphingobium sp. | reverse complement strand
CACGACCCGGGCGCGCCCGACTGCGGCCTTGGCATCGGCGGTGGGCGAATAGTTGGACGGTGCCTTGACCAGCCCGGCGATGATCGTTGCCTCGGGGAGCGAGATTTCAGTGCCCGGATGGCCAAAGAACTTGCGGCTGGCGGCGTCCACGCCATAGGCGCCGCCACCGAAATAGACCTTGTTGAGGTACAGCTCGAGGATCTGGTCCTTCGAGAAATTCCATTCGAGCGCCAGGGCCAGCACGCCTTCGCGCAGCTTGCGGCCCCACGTCCGGTTGTTGTTGAGGAACACGGTCCGCGCCAGCTGCTGCGAGATTGTCGAAGTGGCGCGCAGTGACTTGCCGGTGGTGAACGAGACATAGACCGCGCGGGCCAGCCCGATCGGGTCAATCCCCGGATGCGAGCGGAACCGCCGGTCTTCCACCGAGACCATCGCCGTACGCATCACTTCGGGAATCTCGTCGTGCTTGAGCCACTTGCCATAGCTCGGCCCAAGCGAGACCAGCTCGGTCCCGTCGCGGGCGCGGACCACGATCATCTGGCCGACCTGGCTGGACTTCAGCTCGTCATAGGAGGGGAGCGAGCGCGCCGTCAGCCAGACCGAGACGGTCAGCACCAGCAGGCCGACCACCGCCAGCGAACCGCCCCAGACGAACAGCCGCCGCACCAGCTTGCGCCAGCCGGTCAATTCCTCGCGCTGCGGAGCCTGGCTCCCCCTCTTGTCGCGTCGCGCCATGGTATTTCCGTTATTCCTTCCCACGGGCACCTGCCGCCCCGGCAGACCTGTGCATAGGCGAATTGTAACCTGCGGTGAATCGCAGATTTAGTGCAGGGCCGGTGCTTATTCCTTTGGCGCGAAATCGAGACTGGCGCTGTTGATGCAATAGCGCAGCCCGCCCGCATCGCGCGGGCCATCGGGGAAGACATGGCCCAGATGGCCGTCGCAGCGGGCACAGCGCACTTCGGTGCGGATCATGCCGTGGCTGGTGTCGATCAGTTCGTCGATCGGCGCATCGGGCAGTGGTGCAGTGTAGCTGGGCCAGCCGCAGCCGGATTCATACTTCTCGCTTGATGCGAACAGCGGCGCGCCGCAGCCGCCGCACATATAGACCCCGGTCGCCTTGTTGCGCTCGTAGATGCCGGTGAACGGCCGTTCGGTACCGGCCTGGCGCAGGATGTGATAGCGTTCCGGCCCGAGCTTTGCGAGCCATTCGGCTTCGGTCAATGTCACTTTGTCGGCCATGCCGGGTCTCCTCTGGCCGGACATATGGGGTCAGTGCAGGTGCTCGACAACCATTACGGCGCCGTCGTGCCCCGCGACCCGCATCCGGGTGCCGGGCGGGGCAAGCGAAACCGGGCGCGAAGGTTAACCCGACCGTAAGCATGTTCCCCTATGCCGAGCCACAACGCGAGGACCGGACGAAAATGCAGCACAAGCCGATAGCGTTTGGACAGGCCTTCTGGGGTTCGGAACATCCGGACACCGCCCGCCTCCGCGTCCAGCAGGACTATGTCGACAAGATGATCGCATTGAAGCGCGAGAACATGGACCGCGTTTCCAGCTACATCGATGATCTGATGGCCAAGGCCAAGGAAGAGCTGGGCCACGCCCGTTCGGGCAGCAACGAGCTGCGCAAGATCGCAATGGCTCAGCACATCGAGGAAATCGTGGCCTATCTGCGCGGCCAGGGGATCGAGATCCAGCCGCCCGCAGCCGAGGGCACCGGGGCACGACGCAGCTTTGCGCTGGACGAGGTGCCGGCCTTCTTCGGGCGGGTGCGCTGCGTGCTTGATCAGTGGCACGGCAGCCACATGATCGAGCTTTATGACGAGATGGTCACGCTGGTGAAGCTCAAGAAGCAGGTGCCGGCTGCCGAATGACGGCCCGGCTCACAGCGTTCTGAACAGTTCCAGCATCCGCCCCCAGGCCCGCTCGGCCTGAACCTTGTCATAGACCGGCGAATCGATCGTGCACCAGCCGTGGTCGGCCGGATAAACCTCAACTTCGCTCTCCCGCTCTGCCTCAGTGGCGGCGGTGCGCAAGGCGTCCTTGTCCCCCGGCGCGCGCTTGTCATCGTTCTGGGCGATGGCGAAGAGGAAGCGGGCACTGGTCGCTGCGAACAGGCGGTGCGGGCTGTCCGGCCGGTCGGTCACCAGCGATCCGCCATGGAACGAGGCGACGGCGCGGACCCGGGCCGGATAGGCAAAGGCGCTGCGCACGGCGAAGGGCCCGCCCATGCAATAGCCGGCGACGCCCATCCCGCGCCCGGAATGGACCGGACGCTGCCGGTCAAGCCATTCGGCCGCGGCACGGGTGTCGAGTACAATGGCATCGGGCGTCAGCAGCGGGATCATGGGCCGCAGCTTTTCCTGCCCGGCGGGCGTGCGCCATTCGGTTATGGCGTTGAAATGCGGTGCCGGGGCGGAGCGGTAATATTGGTTGATCACCAGCACGGCATGACCATCGGCGGCCAGGCGCCGGGCCATGACCTTGTAGGCTTCGCGCAGGCCGGCGATATCCGGCCAGAGGATCACGGCTGGCCAGCGCCCGGTCTTCGGATGGACAAAAAAGGCGTCCATCTGGCCCGAGGTGGTCGGAATCCGGACCATCTTTTCGGTTGGCGGCGGCGGGGCCTTGGCGGTCTTGGCGCCGAGCGGCGCGGCCAGGGCGGCGAGGCTGGCGGCACCCAGCCCGGCGAAGCTGCGGCGGTCCAGGCCGGTGCGCGAAAGGGCGACTTCTTCTTCGATTGCGGTCAGATCGTCACACATCGCCAAGCTCCTCGTGTCCCCAGCATGGCTCTGCGTAAGGCACAAAACGCCGACTGCACAAGAGGGCTAGCTTAACCGATCGATTAACGGCACTATCCCCCGTGATCAGGATGACCCGGTACAAGCCGGGCCCGTAATGGAGGGATGGATGGGGATGCGTCTCAAGGTGTTGTTGCTGGCCGCTGCCCTGCCGCTTGCCGCATGCAAGCAGCAGCCAAGCTCGGAATTGCCCGGTGCGGTCAATGCGGAGCGGATCGTGGCCGCGAATCCGGACGAATGGTTGTCCTACGGCCGCACTTACGACGAACAGCGCCACTCCCCGCTTGACCAGATCAACCAGTCAACGATCAAGGACCTGGGCCTGGCCTGGTTTGCCGATCTCGATACCTCGCGCGGGCAGGAGGCCACCCCGCTGGCCATCGATGGCAAGATCTACATCACCACCGCCTGGTCCAAGGCCAAGGCCTATGATGCGGAAACCGGCAAGCTGCTGTGGGAATACGATCCCAAGGTTCCGGGTGAACGCGCCGTGGCGGCCTGCTGCGACGTGGTCAACCGCGGCTTCGGCGCCTGGGGCGACAAGCTGTTCATGGGCACGCTCGATGGCCGGCTGGTCGCGCTCGACCGCGCAACCGGCAAGGAAGTGTGGAGCGTCGTCACGCTCGACCAGTCAAAGCCCTATACCATCACCGGCGCGCCGCGCGTGATCAACGGCATGGTGCTGATCGGCAACGGCGGCGCGGAAATGGGCGTGCGCGGCTTCCTGACCGCATATGACGCCGATACCGGCAAGGAGCTGTGGCGGTTCTATTCGGTGCCCGATGCGCCGGGCAAGAACACCGAACCGCACCTCAAGGCGGCCGAGGCCACCTGGAAGGGCGAATGGTGGAAGCAGGGCGGCGGTGGCACCATGTGGGATGCCATGGCCTATGATCCGGAGCTTGACCTGCTTTATGTCGGCGTGGGCAATGGTTCGCCCTGGAACCAGTTCTACCGCTCTGCGGGAGAGGGGGACAATCTCTATCTCTCCTCGATCGTGGCGCTGCGGCCCAAGACCGGCGAATATGTCTGGCACTTCCAAACCACGCCCGGCGAAACCTGGGATTACACTGCCACGCAGCACATCATGCTGGCGGACCTGACGATCGACGGGGCCAAGCGCAAGGTGCTGATGCAGGCGCCCAAGAACGGCTTCTTCTTCGTGCTCGATCGCGAAACTGGCAAGCTGATCAGCGCCAAGAACTATGTGCCCGTCAACTGGGCCACCGGATTCGACCTGAAGACCGGTCGCCCGATCGAGAACCCGGATTCGCGCTATTACCGCACCGGCAAGATGTGGCTGGGAACCCCTGGCCCGATCGGCGCGCACAACTGGCACCCGATGGCCTTCAACCCGAAGACCGGGCTGGTCTATATTCCGGCGATCAACAACTCGTTTGCCTTCATTCACAACCCCAACTGGAAGCCGAACAAGCAGGGCTTTAACGTGGGGCTGGATCTTTCATCGGGCATGCTGCCCGCGGATAAGGCCATACGCGCCGCGGCCAAGGCAGCGACCACGGGTGAACTGGTGGCCTGGGATCCGGTGGCGCAGAAGGCCCGCTGGACGATCAAGTATCCGGGTGCCTGGAATGGCGGCCTGCTCTCGACCGGCGGTGACCTGCTGTTCCAGGGCAATATGGCCGGTGAATTCAACGCCTTTGATCCGGCCAACGGCAAGAAGCTGTGGAGCTTCAATGCCCAGACCGGGATCGTGGCTCCGGCCTCGACCTTCCGGGTCAAGGGGCAGCAATATGTTGCCGTGCTGGCAGGGTGGGGCGGCGCCTGGCCAATCACGGCCGGCTACCTGTCCGAACCCAACGGCCCGATCCGCAACCAGTCGCGCCTGCTGGTGTTCAAGCTGGGCGGAAAGACCAAGCTGCCCGACATGGATTCGGCTGCGCCACCGCCGCTCGATCCGCCAGCCTGGACCGGCACCCCGGCGCAGCTGGCCGAAGGCCAGAAGCAGTTCGGCCAGTTCTGCGCGGTCTGCCACGGCGATGCGGCCATCGGCACTTCGCTCACCCGCGACCTGCGCCGCGCCGGCTCGCTGGGC
>JBIIDJ010000137.1:0-5049 GCA_044238415.1 Novosphingobium sp. | reverse complement strand
CATATCCTCGACGATTCCGGCGCCACTGCGGTGATCGTTGCCAATGACAAGCTGGCCGTCCCGCTGATCGGGGCTGTGCTCCGCTCGGGCAAGGCCAAGCACGTGATCGGGATCGAGCCGCTGCGGATGGGCCAGCAGGGCACATTTGCCTATCACGACTGGTCGGCGTTGATTGGCGGCGATGGCACTGCGGCACGGGCAGCCGTGGAGGCGCGGATTGCCAAGATCGGTCGCGGCGACACCGCTTGCCTGATCTACACCAGCGGCACCGGCGGCGCCCCGCGCGGCGTGATGCAGCACCACGGCTCGATGCTGATGAATGCCGATGGCGCAGCGCGGATTCTGGTTGAGGACTTCGGGCTCGATGATGACGATGCCTTCCTTTCGTTCCTGCCGCTGAGCCACGCTTATGAACATACCGGGGGGCAAATGCTGCCGATCTCGGTCGGTGCGCAGATCTACTATGCCGAGGGCCTCGAAAAGCTGGCCAGCAACATCGAGGAAACGCGCCCGACGATCATGGTTGTTGTGCCCCGCCTGTTCGAGGTGCTGCGCACCCGGATCATGAAGCAGATCGAAAAGCAGGGGAAGGTTGCCAACTTCCTGATGGATCAGGCCATGGCGATCGGCGCCAGCAAGGCCGCTGGCCGTGGTCGCTGGCGCGACAAGCCGATGGACCTGGTGCTGGAGAAGACCCTGCGCCCCAAGATCCGCGCCAAGTTCGGCGGACGGATCAAGGCCATGGTGTCAGGCGGCGCGCCGCTCAGCCCGGAAGTGGGAGTGTTCTTTGAGTCGATGGGGCTGACCATGCTCCAGGGCTATGGCCAGACCGAGGCCGGCCCGGTCATTTCGTGCAACCGGCCCAAGGTTGGCCTCAAGATGGATACGGTTGGCCCGCCGCTGCATGGGGTCGAGGTCAAGATTGCCGAAGATGGTGAGATTCTGGTCCGCGGCGAGCTGGTGATGCACGGCTATTGGCGCAACCAGCCGGAAACCGACAAGACCTTGAAGCTGGATCCGGCCGAACCGGAGAAGGGCCCCTGGCTGCACACGGGCGATATCGGCCATATCGACGAGGCTGGCCGGGTGGTCATCACCGACCGCAAGAAGGACATGATCGTCAACGACAAGGGCGACAATATCTCACCTGCGCGGGTTGAAGGCCTGCTCACGCTCCAGCCCGAAATTGCCCAAGCCATGGTGATCGGCGATCGCCGCCCCTACATTGTCGGTCTGGTCGTGCCGGATGCCGAGTGGGCGCTGGAATGGGCCCGCGAGCAGGGCGAGAAGTTCGACTTGAAGGCCCTGCAGGAACTGCCGGCCTTCCGCTCCGCCGTGCGCGCCGCGATCGACCGGATCAACCAGGACCTGTCGGTCATCGAAAAGGTTCGCCAGTTCGCCTTTGCTGACGAGCCGTTCACGATCGACAACGAGGAACTGACGCCCAAGCAGTCGATCCGCCGCCACAAGCTGAAGGAGCGGTATGGCGAGCGACTGGATGCGCTCTACAAAGGGTAAGGTCGCGGCTCAGGCCGCTTCCTTCTCCACCCATTCCGGATAGAAGCTGGGTTCGCGGCTTGACCAGCCGGGCGCTGTCGCGGCCGCTTCGCTGATCGACTGAAGCAGGTGCTTGCGGCGTTCGGGGCGAATCTGTGGCAATGCGGCAGCGGCGCAGAAGGCGCTCGGCAAAAAGGGCCGGACCTCGGCACCGAGCAGGCGCTCGTAAAGAAAACGATAGGCCGAAAAGCAGGTCAGCCGTTCCTGGGCAAGATCAAAAGCGGTAACCCGCAGCAGCTTGCCCATGAAGGATTCGAGATTTTCGAAACCGCTGTCTTCGGGAATGGCCCCGCGCAGCGCCTTGAGTTCCTGGTAGACCACATATTGGGTGCGGATCGACGCTGTTTCCGCGGCATCCCGTGCCCACAGCTTAAAGGCGTCCTGACGACCCAGCCCGACATCAAGGCTGCGCTTGATGTAGCGCTGCTCGCACGGCGTGAAACTGGCGAATTCGCGCAGCTCGGCGATAGTCAGCGATGCAGTTCCGGTATCGGCCATGTGTCATGCCCCCTGTGGTGGGAGCAGATCACCACGATATGATTAGAAACCGGTTAACCATGTGGGCAGTTGTTCGGTTCCGCTGCGTGCCGATCAGATCAATCCGGCCAGGGGGCTCGACGGATCGGCGTACTTGCGCGTCGCCATCCGGCCTGAAAGATAGGCCTGCCGCCCGGCCTCGACCGCCAGCTTCATCGCCCGGGCCATCCGGATCGGGTCCTTGGCTTCGGCAATCGCGGTATTCATCAGCACCCCGTCGCAGCCCAGTTCCATCGCCACGGCCGCATCCGAAGCCGTTCCCACCCCGGCATCGACCAGAACCGGGACTTTGGCCCCTTCGACGATCAGGCGGATCGTCACGCGGTTCTGGATGCCCAGGCCCGAGCCGATCGGCGCACCCAACGGCATGACCGCCACGGCCCCGGCATCTTCCAGCTGCTTCGCGGCAATCGGATCGTCAGTGCAATAGACCATCGGCAGGAAGCCCTCTTTGGCGAGGACTTCGGTGGCGCGGATCGTTTCGACCATATTGGGGTAAAGTGTGCGGGCTTCCCCCAGCACCTCAAGCTTGACCAGGTCCCAGCCGCCGGCCTCGCGCGCCAGCCGCAGCGTGCGGATCGCGTCCTCGGCGGTAAAGCAGCCGGCAGTGTTGGGCAGGTAAGTGATCTTCTTGGGATCGATATAGTCGGTCAGCATCGGGGCCTTCGGGTCCGATACGTTGACCCGCCGCACCGCAACCGTAACGATATCCGCACCCGAGGCTTCAACCGCAGCCGCATTTTCGGCAAAGTCCTTGTACTTGCCGGTGCCGACGATCAACCGCGAACGGAAGGTCCGGCCGGCAACGGTCCAGGAATCATCCGTCGGCGCATCACCGCCACCGACAAAATGCACGATCTCCAATACGTCCCCGTCCTCAACCGAAACGGCCCCCAGCGTCGAGCGCGGCACGATCAGCCCGTTACGCTCGACCGCCACCTTGGCTGGATCAAGCTCTAGACTGCGGATCAGGTCTGCCACCGAACCAGGTGCGGTCCGGCGCGGTTCGCCGTTGACGGTAAGGGAAAGCTGTTGGGTCATACCCGAGCGCAGATAGCGCTCAGGAACCCAAACGCAAGTTGCGCCAGTGCGCAAAGGCCAGCAGGCTGACCCCGAAGATGGTCAGCACGGCTTCTTCCGTGCCGTGCCCGACCAGCAGCGCGAGCACCATCAGGGCCAATCCGGCGCCGCCGATAAATAATGGCCGCCGATCACCATGCCGGGCCACGCCGATGCCAAGTGTGAGCGCGCCGACCACGATCGCCAGAGCCAAACCGATGCGATGGATTGCCGGGGCAAAGACAAACTGGCTGCCCAAGCCCAGACCTGCCACCAGCAGGAAGCCGGCCAGGCAATGCAGGACACACAGCCCCGAAAGCAGCACGCCAAGGCGGTCCAATCCGCCGCGAATCGAAGGGAAACCGTCACGCATGACCCGGCCCCTATATGTTACACCATTACATCGCACAACCCCTCCTGCGACGGCGGACTACGGACCATTTGCCTGCTTGCGCTTTTCACGCGCGCAGCGCAGTGAGCGCACCGATGTCTGCTCAAACTCCCCGCCCCCTGGCGCTGGCCCGGTGGCTCTTCGCCGTAGCCGCTCTGGTCGTGTTCATCGTTGCTGTCGGCGGGATCACCCGGCTGACCGAAAGCGGGCTGTCGATCACCGAATGGAAGCCCGTGTCTGGCGTGCTGCCGCCGCTCAACGAGGAGCAGTGGCAAGAGGCGTTCGACGATTACAAGCAGATTCCCCAGTATATTGAGGTGACCGGTCCGGCGGGCATGACGCTGGCCGATTTCAAGTTCATCTTCTTTTGGGAGTGGGTTCATCGGGTGATCGCGCGGATCATCGGCCTCGCCTTTGCCATTCCGCTGGCCTGGTTCTGGATCAAGGGGGCCATTCCCAAGGGTTATCATGGACGCTTGCTGGCGCTGCTGGCCCTCGGCGGCCTGCAGGGCACGATCGGCTGGTGGATGGTTTCGTCGGGCCTCAGCGCCGACGTTCGCGTCAGCCACTTCCGCCTGGCGACGCACCTGCTGGTGGCGCTCTTCACGCTGGCCGGGCTGATCTGGACTGCGCTTGACCTGCGGGCTCTGGCCCGGGGCGAGCCGCGCGCCCGGTTGACCGGGTTCACCACTGTGGTCAGCCTTGCCTTGCTCGTACAACTGTTCTTTGGCGCGCTCGTTGCGGGCATGCGCGCCGGCTATGTGGCCGGTGCCGGCTGGTTCAACTGGGATGTCTGGCCGCTGATGCAGGGACAGTTCTTCCCGGCCGGGGTCGATTGGGTTGCTGGCCATGTCCATGCCTTGCTCAATGATCCCTTCCTCACCCATTTCGTCCACCGTTGGTGGGCCTGGGTCGTAGTGGCGCTGTTGATCGTGATGGCGCGTAAGGTCCGCCAGATTGACCGTCGTGCCTCGATCGCGATCCACAGCGCCTTTGGCACCCAGATCGTGCTCGGCATTGCGACGGTTTACAGCGGTGTCGAACTCTGGATTGCGGTGGCGCACCAGCTGGTGGGTGCTCTGCTGGTCGCCAGTGTCGCCTGGGGGGCGCACGCCCTTGGGCGGCGGGCCCCTGCCTCCTGACCCTTGACGAAGTGCCCCGGGCCTGCGCCAATGATGGCGGCTGGTCAAAGCGGGGGTCAACGGTGGACACTGTCGGGCAAGGACGGCATCAATGAAGGCAGGACTTGCCTTGCTCGGCTGGGCAGCAACGCTGGCTGGGCCGGCCCAGGCCGAAAGTACGGCGCAACCTGTCATATTCGCCGGCCCTGATCAGCCCGTCCTGGTCAGCCGGTCGTTGGTGCGGCTCCTGTCCGACGGCAAGACCATTACCGCGACCCGGACCTACCGGATAACCTTTCACCGGGAAGGTGCGGGCTGGCAGGTCGATGGTACGCTGGTCGACGTCCAGGTCGATGCACCGCCCGTGCTGGCCCAGCTGGCCGC
>JBIIDJ010000136.1:0-5095 GCA_044238415.1 Novosphingobium sp. | reverse complement strand
GCCGGCCCCGGATGAAGTCCCGCGTGCCATCGATCGGATCGACGAGCCAGAGCAGCCCGCCTTCCAGGCGCTCCGGCGCGTCGATGGTCTCTTCCGACAGCCAGCCGGCTGATGGCAGCAGGGCGCCAAGTTCGCGCTTGAGGAAGATATCGACCGCCAGATCAGCGGCGCTGACCGGGCTGCCGGCGTCCTTCTCCCAAGTCTCGACAGCGTGGCCATGGCCCGGCCAGC
Source organism: Novosphingobium sp. (assembly GCA_044238415.1). Lineage (GTDB taxonomy): Bacteria > Pseudomonadota > Alphaproteobacteria > Sphingomonadales > Sphingomonadaceae > Novosphingobium. The sequence continues at coordinate 4,864 of JBIIDJ010000136.1, read as the reverse complement.
GGTCGAGCGCAATCCGTCCGGCTTCGCGGACAATGGCTTCAAGGCGCTGGCGGTCGATCATGGTGCTCCCGATTTGTTGCTGCTCGTCCGACTTGGCAAGGCAGTGCGGTGCCAAATCCGCATTTAATCGCCCGATTAAGGGCCTTTTCAAGCGCTCCACACTGTGCTTAGGGCCATGGCACGTCCGGTCGCCTCACGGCCATTCCCCAGCGCAGGAAATCCCAGATGAACATCCACGAATACCAGGCCAAGGAACTGCTTGCGAAGTTCGGCGTCGCCGTGCCGCAGGGCATTGCCGCCATGTCGGTGGAAGAAGCCGTTGCCGCTGCCAGGCAGCTGCCCGGACCGCTTTATGTTGTGAAGGCGCAGATTCATGCCGGTGGCCGCGGCAAGGGTAAATTCAAGGAGCTGGGCCCGGATGCCAAGGGCGGCGTCCGCCTGGCCAAGAGCCTTGAGGAAGTGGAAGCCCATGCCAAGGACATGCTGGGCAACACCCTGGTCACCGTGCAGACCGGTGAGGCCGGCAAGCAGGTGAACCGCCTCTACATCACTGACGGTGTTGATATCGGCAAGGAATTCTACCTCGCGCTGCTGGTCGATCGCGCCACCAGCCGGATCGCCGTGGTTGCCTCGACCGAGGGCGGCATGGACATCGAAACCGTGGCCCATGACACCCCGGAAAAGATCCACACCGTCACCATCGATCCGGCCACCGGGCTGATGCCGCACCATGGCCGGGCAGTTGCCAAGGCGCTCGGCCTGTCGGGTGACCTCGCCAAACAGGCAGCGCAGATCCTGGCCGGACTTTATGCCGCCTTCCTCGGCACCGATGCCGAGCAGATCGAGATCAACCCACTGGCCGTCTGCCCGACTGCTGAGGGCGACAAGCTCTATGTGCTCGATGCGAAGGTTGGCTTTGATGGCAACGCCATGTTCCGTCACAAGGACCTGATGGAACTGCGCGACACGACTGAAGAAGATCCGGCTGAGCTCGAAGCCAGCGAATATGACCTGGCCTACATCAAGCTCGACGGGAACATCGGCTGCATGGTCAACGGCGCCGGCCTGGCCATGGCGACGATGGACATCATCAAGCTGAACGGGGAATTCCCGGCCAATTTCCTCGACGTCGGCGGTGGCGCCTCGAAAGAAAAGGTCACCGCAGCCTTCAAGATCATCCTCAAGGATCCGGCGGTGAAGGGCATTCTCGTCAACATCTTCGGCGGGATCATGAAGTGCGACATCATCGCCGAAGGCATCGTCGCCGCGGCGAAGGAAGTGAACCTCTCGGTACCGCTGGTGGTGCGGCTCGAAGGCACGAACGTCCAGCAGGGCAAGGACATCCTGGCCAATTCCGGCCTGCCGATCGTCCCGGCCAACGACCTGGGCGATGCCGCCAAGAAGATCGTCGCCGAAGTCCGCGCGGTGGCGTGAGAACAGTTGACGTTTACGTAAACGGCAGTAATGCCGCAATGCAACATTGCTTAGCGAAAGGCTGATTCCGATGAAGGCCCTGGTCTGCGTGAAGCGCGTGATCGATTACAACGTGAAGCCGCGGGTAAAATCCGATGGCACGGGTGTTGATCTCGCCAATGTGAAGATGAGCATGAACCCGTTCGACGAGATCGCGGTTGAGGAAGCCATTCGCCTGAAGGAAAAGGGCGTGGTTACCGAGATCGTGGCCCTGTCGGTCGGCCCGGCCAAGGCCCAGGAAACGCTGCGCACCGCGCTGGCGATGGGTGCGGACCGCGCGATCCTCGTCCAGGTGGACGATGGCGTCGAGGTTGAGCCGCTGGCGGTCGCCAAGATCGTCAAGGGCGTGGCGGGTGAGGAAGCCCCAGGCCTGATCATCACCGGCAAGCAGGCGATCGACGACGATTCGAACCAGGTCGGCCAGATGGTCGGCGCACTGATGGGCCGCCCACAGGGTACCTTCGCCAACGAAGTCACCGTTGAAGGTGATCATGTGGTGGTGAAGCGCGAGATTGACGGCGGTCTGGAAACCGTGAAGCTGGCGCTGCCGGCCGTGGTCACTACTGACCTGCGCCTCAACGAGCCGCGTTACGCCTCGCTGCCGAACATCATGAAGGCCAAGTCCAAGCCGCTCGCCACCAAGGCGCCGGCCGACTACGGCGTGGACATCGCGCCGCGCCTCAAGACCCTCAAGGTCAGCGAACCGCCGGTGCGCAGCGCCGGCATCAAGGTGGCAGACGTGGATGCCCTCGTCGCCAAGCTCAAGGAAATGGGAGTCGCCTAATGGCCAAGACGCTCGTTTGGGTCGAACACGACAATGCCTCGGTCAAGGATGCTACCCTGGCCGTCGTCACCGCCGCCGCTCAGCTGGGTGAAGTCCATCTGCTGGTTGCCGGTCACAATTGCGCCGCAGCCGGTGCCGCAGCCGCGCAGATCGCCGGCGTGGCCAAGGTCCACGTCGCTGACGATGCCGCTTATGCCAATGGCCTGGCTGAAAACGTCGCGCCGCTGATCGCGGACCTGATGGGTCACCACGACGCGTTCCTCGCTCCGGCCACCACCACCGGCAAGAACATCGCCCCGCGCGTCGCCGCGCTGCTCGACGTGATGCAGATCTCGGACATCCTCTCGGTCGAAGGCCCCAAGACCTTCACCCGTCCGATCTATGCCGGCAACGCCATCGCCACGGTTGAATCGAGCGATGCCAAGCTGGTGATCACCGTGCGCGGCACCGCCTTCGCCAAGGCTGCCGGCACCGGCGGTTCGGCTGCGGTTGAAGCCGTTTCGGGCCCGGGCGCCGCTGGCACCAGCTCATATGTCGGCTCGGAAATCGCCAAGAGCGAGCGTCCGGAGCTGACCAGCGCGAAGATCATCGTCTCGGGCGGCCGCGCCCTCAAGGATGCGGACACCTTCCAGGCCACCATCTTCCCGCTGGCCGACAAGCTCGGCGCGGGCGTCGGCGCGAGCCGCGCGGCGGTCGATGCGGGCTATGTCCCCAATGACTACCAGGTTGGCCAGACCGGCAAGATCGTCGCCCCCGAAGTCTATGTCGCGGTTGGCATCTCGGGCGCGATCCAGCACCTTGCCGGCATGAAGGACTCCAAGACCATCATCGCCATCAACAAGGACGAGGACGCCCCGATCTTCCAGGTATCGGACATCGGTCTCGTCGCCGACCTGTTCGCCGCCGTGCCGGAACTGACCGGCAAGCTCTGAACAGCGTTTCAGCGCTGCAACACGAGAAAGGCCCTGCGCAGCGGGGCCTTTTTCATTGGGTCGAGCGCTCATTATTGGGAACCAGCCAATATTCCTCATCGGCGTAATCGAGGTTGCAGCGGCGCGGTGTCCGGGACGACAAGTGCTGGGGCCGAAAGCGCCGCAAGAGCAAGAAAGAGAGAGGTGCATAGCAGGCCGCCCCTTTATCGCAGCAAAATCAATGCTGAAGCAGAGGTCCGCTGAACGCAGGCAGAGGATTGTTCAAACCCGCTCCCACAGCCCAAGCGGCGTACCCGTGTCAGCCCGCTGCACTCCATAGCGCACGAAACCCAGCTTGGCCGCGATCGCCTCGCTCGCCGCGTGGCCTTCCTCGATCATGCAGGCGACGCGCTGGTGGCCATGGGTCGCATCGAACCAGCCGAGCACGGCGGTCATGACCTCACTCGCGACGCCCTGACCCCAGGCATCGCGGTGGATGATCCAGCCCGCTTCGGGGACGTTATCCAGCCCCTGCTCGGCGCCGAAGCCGCGGTGGCTGCGGAATATGCCGCAGTTGGCCAAGATCCGCGCCTCGCCCCGGCGACGGACCATGAAAGTGCCATAGCCCCACAGTGCCCAGGACCCGGCATTGCGCAGCAGCCGGGCAAAGCTGTCCACCTCGCTCGGGACAAAGCCGCCGAGGAAGCGGCGGGTTTCCTCGTCGTGGGTCAGTTCGAACAGGCCGGTAAGGTCATCCGCCTGCGGCTGCCAGAGTTCGAAGCGCGCGGTGGTGAGGACCGGCCCGCTCAAAGCAACTGGTCCACCGCGTGGATAATCACCCCGACCAGCCCGCCGACCATGGTGCCGTTGATGCGGATGAACTGCAGATCGCGGCCAACCGCACCCTCGATCCGGTCAGTGACCGTCTGGGCATCCCAGCGCTTCACGGTCTCGGAGACCAGCCGGACGATCTGATCACCATAGCGGACCGATGCACCAACCAAGGTACGGCGAGCAAAGCGGTTGATCTGGGCTTGCAAGGCCGGATCGTCGCGCAGGTGACGGCCCAACTCGGCGAGCGCCTCGGTGGCCTGACTGCCGATCTGGCCTTCTGGTTGGCGCAGCCTGTCGAGCATCTTCAGCCGCAACCGCTCCCACACGCCCTGCCACCAGACCGAGACCGCGGGGTTGGCAATCAGGTCCCCCTTCATCTGCTCGATCTTGCCGCGCAGTTCCGGGTCGCGCTGCAGATCGTCGACCAGCTTGGCGAGGCCTTCCTCGATCTTGCCGCGCAGGGGGTGGTCGGGATCAACAATCACTTCGGCCAGCAGCTTGTAGAGCCCGTCGAGCACCGAATTGGCCAGACGCTCGTCCAGCCCGGTCCAGCGCAGGATCGCATTGGCGCGAGTGTGGATCAGTTCACGGACCAGTTCCTCATTGTCTTCCAGCGTCAGGCCCGCCCAGCGGACCAGCGAATCGATTACTGGCATGTGGCGCTTGTCGGCGATTGCCGTGCCGAGCATCTGGCCGAGCAGCGGTGATACCTCCAGCTTGTCGATCTGCTTGAACAGCCCTCCGCGGACCTGATTGCCCAACCGGTCAGGGTCGAGCGATTCGAGCACTTGGGCGAGCAATTCTGCAGCGCCAGCACGAATCCGGGAGCTGCCGCCGGTCTGTGGATCGGCCAGCCAATTGC
>JBIIDJ010000008.1:0-54148 GCA_044238415.1 Novosphingobium sp. | reverse complement strand
GCCTGCTCGCTCGGCGGGGCGCAGCGCTGCCTCGATGAGGCAATCAAGTATACCAAGGAACGCCAGCAGTTCGGCCAGCCCGTGGCCGATTTCCAGAACACCCAGTTCATGCTGGCCGATATGGCGACCGACCTCGAAGCATCTCGCGCGCTGCTCTACCTTGCCGCTGCCAAGGTCAACGCGGGGGCGCCCGACAAGAGCCGCTTCTCGGCCATGGCCAAGCGCCTGGCGACTGACAATGGCAGCAAGATCGTCAACGATGCGCTGCAGCTGTTCGGCGGCTACGGCTACCTCAAGGACTATCCGATCGAACGCTTCTGGCGCGATCTGCGGGTCCATTCGATCCTCGAAGGAACCAATCAGGTGATGCGGATGATCGTGGGCCGGGACCTGTTGCGGCAATGACTGACGAAGTGATCATCCGCCGCGAGGGCGCCGCCGGCTTCCTCTCGCTCAATCGCCCGCAGGCGATCCATGCGCTGACCCTGCCGATGGTCCATGCCATGACTGCGGCGCTGCGTGAATGGCGGGACGATCCCGAGGTCAAGGCGGTGATCATCGATCATGCCGAGGGCCGCGGTTTCTGCTCGGGCGGAGATATCGCCTTCCTGCGCAATTCGGCGCTGAACGATGGCGGCACGTCGGGCCGCAAGTTCTTCCATGACGAATACCAGCTCAACCACCTGATCTTCACGTACAAGAAGCCGGTGGTGGCCTTCATGGACGGGATCACCATGGGCGGCGGGGTGGGTATCAGCCAGCCCGCGCGGTTCCATGTCGCGACCGAGAACACCCGCTATGCCATGCCCGAAACCGGGATCGGCCTGTTCCCCGATGTCGGCGGCGGCTGGTACCTTTCGCGCCTGCCGGGCCGGATCGGCCAGTTCCTCGCGCTGACCGGCGCGCGGCTTGACGGGGCCGAGTGCAAGTGGGCCGGCCTTGCGACGCACTACCTACCGCACGACATGCTGGCCGAGGCCAAGGAGCGGATCGCCCACGGGCATGAGCCGGGCCAGGTCTTGTCTGCCCTCGCCGTCACCCCGCCCCCGGCCAAGATCGAGGCCAATGCGGCGGCCATCGCCAAGCACTTTGCTTCGGACCGTTATGAAGACGTCCTCGCCAGTCTGACCGCCGACGACAGTGATTGGGCGGCCAAGGAACTCGCCACGCTGCGGACCAAATCACCCCAGACCTGCAAGGTCGCGCTGCGCCAGCTGCATGATAGCCTGGACTGCGCCGACTTTGCCGCCAACATGGTCATGGAGTACCGGATCGCCAGCCGCGTGCTGACCCGGCCCGATTTCGCCGAAGGCGTGCGGGCGGTGATCGTCGACAAGGACAATGCCCCCAAGTGGGACCCTGCCACCCCCGAGGGCGTGAGCGATGCGCTGATCGACAGCGTGTTCGCCCCCCTCCCCGCCGATGAGGAATGGAAACCCCTATGAGCTATGAAAACATCCTGGTCGAACAACGCGGCGCAGTTACGCTGATCACGCTTAACCGGCCGCAATCGCTGAACGCGCTGAACTCGTTCGTGCTCGAGGAGCTGATTGACGCCTTCGCCAAGTTCGAGGCCGACACCTCGCAGGGCTGCGCCGTGCTGACTGGTTCCGGCGAAAAGGCCTTTGCCGCCGGCGCCGACATCAAGGAAATGTTCGAAAAGCCGGCCGCCGATTTCTTCGCGCAGGATTTCTTCAGCCGCTGGACCAGCCACCTGGTCAAGACCACGCGCAAGCCCTGGATCGCGGCGGTCAACGGCTTTGCCCTGGGCGGCGGGTGCGAGCTCGCCATGATGGCCGACATCATCATCGCATCTGAGAACGCGAAGTTCGGCCAGCCCGAGATCAAGCTGGGCGTCGGCCCCGGCATGGGCGGCAGCCAGCGCCTGACGCGGGCGATCGGCAAGTCCAAGGCGATGGAAATGTGCCTGACCGGTCGGATGATGGGCGCCGAAGAGGCCGAACGCACCGGCCTCGTTTCGCGCGTGGTCCCGCTGGCTGGCCTAATCGACGAAGCGATCAAGCTGGCCGCCGAGATCGCCGCGATGCCGCCGCTCGCCACGATCGCCAACAAGGAAATGGTCAACGCTGCCTTCGAAATGACGCTGGAGCAGGGCCTGGTGATGGAACGCCGGATCTTCCAGGTCCTGACCGCGACCGAGGACAAGGCCGAAGGCATGGGCGCCTTCATCGAAAAGCGCCCCGGGGTGTGGAAAGGCAAGTAAGATGAAAATCGCTTTCATCGGCCTCGGCAATATGGGCGGCGGGATGGCGGCGAACCTGGTCAAGGCCGGGCACACGGTCCACGCCTTCGACCTCAGCGCCGAAGCGACCGGGCGCGCCACGGGCAACGGTTGCGCGGTTTTCCCGACCGTGCGCGAAGCGGTGCAAGGCGTGGACGCGGTGGTCTCGATGCTGCCCAACGGCAAGATCGTGGAGAGCGTCTATACCGCCGACGTGATCGGCCAGGCCGCGGCCGGTGCGCTGCTGCTCGATTGCTCGACGATCGACGTCGATACGGCCCGCAAGGTCGCCTCTGCGGCTGAGGCCGCAGGTTACGCCATGGTCGATGCCCCCGTCTCGGGCGGGATCGCCGCGGCCAATGGCGGCACGCTGACCTTCATGGTTGGCGGCACGGCCGAGGCCTTTGCCCGCGCTGAACCGATCCTTGCCGCGATGGGCAAGGCGGTGATCCACGCGGGCGCTTCGGGCGCCGGACAGGCTGCCAAGATCTGCAACAACATGATCCTGGGCGCGACGATGGTTGCCACCTGCGAGGCCTTTGCGCTCGCCGACAAGCTCGGGCTCGACCTCCAGACCTTCTATGACATTTCGAGCAAGGCCTCGGGCCAGTCGTGGTCAATGACCTCGTACTGCCCGGTCCCCGGCGTCGGCCCGCAGTCTCCCGCCGACAATGGCTATCAGGGCGGGTTCGCCGCAGCGCTGATGCTGAAGGATCTCAAGCTTGCGCTGGAAGCGGCGCAGAGCGTTGGCGCCAAGGTGCCGATGGGCACCCGCGCGGAAGAGCTGTACGAAGCCTTCGCCAATGCTGGCAATGGCGGCATCGACTTCTCAGGGATCATCAAGACGCTCTGACCACAACCGGCAAGGGCCTGCTGTTATCCCCGGCTGCGCACGACACACCGAAAACCAATGTGGCTGGTCGCGGTATCGATCATCTCGGGATGGCGGGCCGCCGGGCGAAAGCGCTGGCAGTGGTTAAGCGCGCACAGGTGGGAGCCGCCCTTTACCACCTTGCGACCAATCTTGATCTCCGGCTGAAGCGGATCGTAGCTGTCTTTGAGCCTTGCGCCACGCGGGTTATCGATGGTGCAGCACGATTGATGCTTGTCCTTGGCGGGAACCGACGGCTGCTCGCTCCACCAGTCCCGCGTCCACTCCCATACGTTGCCAATCATGTCGTAAAGACCATAACCATTCGGCGGGAAGTTGCGGACCGGAGACGTTCGCTCCCAGCCATCCTCGCGGGTATTGGCAAAGGGAAACAAGCCCTGCCAGAAATTGGCCAGCATCTGCCCACCAGGCGCAAGCTCGTCTCCCCAAGCAAACTCCTTGCCTTCCAGCCCGCCCCGCGCGGCATATTCGTGCTCTGCCTCGGTCGGCAGGCTTTTACCGGCCCATTGCGCGTAGGCTTCGGCATCGGCAAAGGCCACCTGGACCACCGGGTGCTGCCAAAGATCGAGGCTGTCCAAGTCGCTGTCCGGACCCAGCGGATGACGCCAGTCGGCTCCTGGCGTGAACGCCCACCAAAGCTGATAGTCGGTCAGCGGCACGGGACCAGAGGTCTTGGTGAAAACGAGTGAGCCCGGCTGGGCATAATCTGGCAGCAGGCCAGGATAGTCCTTCGGATCGGGCGCGATTTCAGCGACGGTGCGATAGCCGGTGCTCTCAACAAAACGAGCAAACTCGAAGTTGGTGACCGGAACCTCATCAATCCAGAAGGGGTCGACCTTTACCCGCCTGAGCGGGCGTTCCTCGGGATAATAGGCTTCCGATCCCATGGTAAAGGTGCCGCCTTCGATCAGGCGCATTCCTTGGAGAGTGGAGGAGGTCATGGCCACGGGCAGCTTAGCGCAGGACGTCGCTGCTGCAAGCCATCCGGGTTCAGTGATCATCCTCACTTGCTGACAGGTCAAGCGGCGGCAAGACGCACCTCCAGCGCCGCTTCGATCAGATGCTCGATTGTACAGAACGACTGGACAATTTCCGGATCGAACTGGGTTCCGCTCCCGGCAACTATCTTGGCAGCGGCCTCGGCATGACTAAGCCCGCGCTTGTAAGGCCGCTGCTCCCGCAGGGCGGCATAGACATCGCAAATAGCCGCGATCCGGCCAGCCAAACTGATTTCCTCACCAGCCTTGCCAAATGGGTACCCGTGACCATTCCAATGCTCGTGGTGATCGAGCGCGATTTCAGCCGCAAGTTGGAGTTGACCTGACCGATCAATCGCCTGGATGTGAAGATAACCCGCTGTCGGATGCTGGCGCACGATCCTAAGCTCTTCAGCCGATAGAGGCCCTTGCTTGTTCAAGATCTCAGGATTGATGTACACCTTGCCAATGTCATGCAGTGCGGCGCTGCGTTCGATGCGGTGGCAGAAGTCAGCATCCAGTCCCAACGCCTTCGAAAGAATTCCGCTGAGCAGTCCGACTGTCCGTTCATGCCGACCCAACTGGGTCCGGCTGGACAGATCCCAACCCCGCCTGCAATCCAGGAATTGATCGATTGCGAACTGCTCTGACATCCGGGGCGGATCCTGATCGGGCTAGCAGTTCCGCCTAGTGCGGAGCACTTAAGGCTGAGGGTCTTCCCTATAGTTGTTTCTACATAGGGTGGAGGTCATGGCCACGGGCAGCTGAGCCCAGCCCTTGGCGATGAGCTGCTCGATCTTCCGGCGCACCGTCTCACGCGGGATACCACTGTAGTCGGCGATCGACTGGAGGTTGATCGCCAAGGGCTCAACCGATTCGACCGTCCCTTCCAGAAACTCGTTGTGGCTCATGGCTTCGGGCGCGAACCGCGGGCTGAAGGTCCGCTCCCCAATGATGGTCAGCACCAGGAACAGGTCGAGGTCGCCGTCGCAGGCGCGGCGGCATTCGATCAGGTGCCGCGTGAATGCCGAGACATGCAACGCATGCAGCTTGCCGAAATTGCGCTCCAGGCGGTCGCCTGCCACTGTCCGCTCCCGTCAGACCGGCCCGGTGGAAGAACCCGGTGCCGGTGACTGGTTTATGCTTTAGTGGCGCCGCCGACAACCGCTGCCTGCGGCCAGATCACGGTTCGACGATGTTGAAGTCCAACTTGGGCTGTTCCAGCATCGGCAGAAGCTGCTGGAGCGGAGCAGGATCACCTGTCACCGACACCTGCCCGGCGGCAACCATACGATCGAGCGGCACTTGGCGGAACAGGATCCCCAGAAGCACCGGCTTTGGCCCGGTGAGCGTGGGAGCGCCGGCCAGGGTCTGGCCCTTCTCGCTTACCAGCACCGAGTTACCAAGCGACACGGCGAAACGATCGCCGCTGATGCTATCGACCAGGTTGAAGCCCAGCCGGGTCTCGCCAGCGCGTTCAGGCACCAGGGTCGTTGCCAGCAAATCTAGGAAACTGCCAAGCGGCGTCGCCATCATCAGGTAGCTCGGTCCGCCCTCGGTAAAGCCGTCCGGGCGGCCCTGCCGCAGTTCCCGGGCGCCGGTAAGGTAGATGTTGCGCCAAATCCCGCTTTCGGACTGATAACCGAGCTGCTCATAGCTATTGGCTAGGATCGTGCGGGCGGTGCGGTCCTGCGGATCGGCAAATACGCCGTAGTTGGCAAGCTCAACCGACCAGCGATAGTCCCCGGCCGCAAATGCAGCGGCGGCCTGCTTGTGCAAGGCCTTGGCCCCGCCCATCGCCCGCACCATACGCTTGGCCTTCTCGACCGGCGGAAGCCGATTGAGGTTGGCGGGTACTCCATCGTACCAGCCCATGTAACGATCGTAGACCGCCTTGGCGTTGTGGCTGACAGTTCCGTAGTATTCGCGCACCGACCAGTCATTGCGCAGGGCCTTGGGCAGCTTCAGGCCCTCGGCGATCTCGGTCGGCGTCTGACCCTGGTTCATCCGCCGCACGGCCTGGTCGTGGATGAACTTGTAAGCATCACGTTGATGCGTGAGATGCTGGCGCACCGGCCCGTTACCGAAGCGCGGCCAGTGGTGCGAAGCAAAGCTGAGCTCGGCCTGATCTCCCCACAACCGCAATGCTTCCGTCAGGTAATCGGCCCAGGCCTTGGCATCGCGCACTTTGGCGCCGCGCAGGGTTTGAACGTTATGCAGCGTGGACGTGGCGGTTTCTGCCAGGCACAGCGCCTTGAGCGAGGGAATCCAGAGATTGAACTCCGTGGGGGCCTCGGCCCCCGGGGTCATCTGGAAGACCAGCTCCACGCCATCGATCGTCACGCTCTGACCGGTGCGTTCAATCTCCAGTGTTGGCGGAATGAAGCCTTGCTTGCCGGCCGCGATTGCCGTCCCCATGCCCATGCCGGCATGACCCTGGGGGCCGCGTGGCAGAAAGTAGCCGAATTGGTAGAAGGCCCGGCGGCCCATTGCCGTGCCCGCCAGCATCCATTCGCTGATCACCTCTTCCACAAAGCCCTTGGGCGCAATCACCTGAATCTTGCCTGCTGCAACATCGCGCGGGTCAATGATCCCGGTGGCGCCGGCAAAGTGATCGGTGTGACCGTGGGTATAGATCACCGCCAGCACCGGCTTATCGGCCACATGCTTCTTGAGCAGGTCGAAGGCAGCCTTGGCTACCTCCTCCACGGTCAGCGGATCGATCACGATCCAGCCGCGCGGCGTCTCGATAAAGGAGACGTTGCTGTTGTCGAAATTGCGGACCTGATAGAGCCCGGGGGCGAGGCGAAACAGACCCTCGGCGCGAAGCACCCGGTTCTGGCGCCAGAGGGCGGGATTGACCGTGTCGGGCGCGGGTCCTTCGATGAAATCGTTGCCAGACAGATCGAAAGAGGGCGTGCCATTGGCCTGGCGAATGATGGCATCCGGCCAGGTGGCAATAAAGCCCCGGCGGGCGAATTCGAAGTCCGCTCCATCCTCGGGCGGGAGGGATTTCGCAGCCTCAGCAAGAACGGCCCGCGTCGCCGCGGTCGCGGGCTGAGGGGCGGATGCCTTATCGCTGCGGTTTGGTTCAGCCTGCAGACCGGCAGTCGCAGCGGCGAGCACGCCGAGGGCAAGGGCACGGCTCAAAATGGGCATCGAAGTCCTCTCCAGTATACCTCTGTGGAACTATAGCGGTTCGGGACAGAGGCAGGAATGCACTCACCGCCCATTCCGGGCGAGAGCAGAAGATCGGGAGCAGGCATGGACAGGTTGGCAGCCGATTTCGTCATTGTCGGTGCTGGTTCAGCAGGTTGCGTGCTGGCCAACCGCCTGTCTGCCAACCCGGCGAACCAGGTGATCCTGATCGAGGCAGGTGGCACCGGTGAAAGCCTGTTTGTCTCGATGCCGGCAGGCTATGGCAAGACCACTGCTGAATTCGGCCATTCCTGGCATTACACCAGCGCCCCCGAACCGACGATCAATGACCGGAGAATGCTGCTGCCTCGCGGGCGCGGGCTGGGCGGATCGTCCAACATTAACGGTCTGCTTTATGTGCGCGGCCAAGCTGCAGATTATGACGGTTGGAGCAACCTGGGGGCGATCGGGTGGGGTTGGGCCGACGTGGCGCCATTTTTCCGGCGGCAAGAGACCTATGCTGGTGGTGGCGAAGAACTTCGGGGCGACGAAGGCCCGCTGCTGGTCGAGGAGGTTTGCCACCGCGATCCCACCAATGACGCCGTGCTGGCTGCCTTCACCGAAATCGGCGTACCGCTGAACCCGGACTATAACGGACCGGAGCAGACCGGCGCCTTCTATTACCAGACCACTATGGCTGACGGGCGGCGCTGCTCTGCTGCAGACGCCTTCCTTCGCCCGGTGATCGGCCGCCCGAACCTCAAGGTCCTGTCCGGTGTTCACTGCAACCGAGCAACGTTCAATGGCAAGCGCGCCAGCGGAGTCGAGATAGAGCACAAAGGACAACGGCAAACCATCACGGCCCGCCGGGAAGTGATCCTGTCAGCCGGGGCCTATCACAGCCCCAAACTGCTGATGTTATCCGGCATCGGCCCAGCCGATCATCTCCAGGCGCTAGGTATCCCGGTGCTGCACGATTGCCCGGCGGTCGGCGCCGACCTGCAAGATCACTATATTCTGCCGATGAGCTGGCAGCTTAAGTCTGGCGTGTTCAGCTTCAACCGCGAACTGGGCGGCGGACGGCTTATCTGGAACGTGCTTCGCTATCTGGCCAAGCGCCAGGGAGCCATGACCATCCCGGCCGCCCAGACCGGCGCCTTCGTTAAGTCCGATCCGGTGCTCGATCGGCCCGATATCCAGTTCCATTGCTTGCCCGTCAGCGGCGAGATGGAAGTCGCTAGCGCGACCCAGAAGCCGCAACTTTCCCCCTACCCCGGCCTGACCCTTGCCCCCACCGTTCTTCGCCCAGAATCCCGAGGGTGGGTCCGGCTTTCGAGCCCCGACCCGGTGGCGGTGCCCGAGATCGTTCACAATTACCTCGCAGCGGAAGCGGACCGGCAGCTATCGCTCAAGGCCATGCGGATGACCCGCCAGCTTGCCGCAGCGCCTTCGCTTGCGCGGCTGATCGAACGCGAAGCCTATCCGGGGACCTCGGCAGATGCTGATGGGGACCTGCTAGACTATGCAAGGCGGACCGGAAACACCGGCTATCATCCGGTCGGTACCTGCCGGATGGGACTTGATGACGCGGCAGTTGCCGATCCCCAGTTGCGCGTGCGCGGGGTGGAGGGACTGCGAGTAATCGATGCGTCTGTCATGCCGCGCCTCATCTCCGGCAACACCAACGCTGCAGCGATAATGATCGGCGACAAGGGCAGCAATCTGGTGCTGGGAAAGGACTGATGGATCGCATCAGCATCAGGTAGCGCCTGCCGAAGCCGCGGCCAGAGCGATGGACGGGTCAGCGGCGAACAGGCTCAGCCAAACATCTCGTTGCTTCATTTTACCGCTTCAAGAGATGCTAACGATAGTTCTCGCGCAGTCTTCATGGCAGTTGCCAATGACGGGCTGCCCTAGTCTGCGGGTTCAGCGGACCTGCGGCACCCATTTGCGCTCGGCAATCTGGCTCCGACGGGCTGCCTCGCTGATCACCGGGGTGTCGGCCGGCAATTCCGCTCTGAGTGAGGCCAAAGGAACCAGTTTGGCAATCGGAGCCTCGGCGGCTGTAAGCGGGGTCTTGACCCCCTGCCAGCGCATAAAGACAAAACCCTCTGGATTGCCCGCAGCATCAAGCCAGTTCGGGACGCCAGGGTCCTCGAGAGAAATCACAAAGCGAATAAACCCATCGCCATCGATCCGCGCCTGCTTTGCCGTAAGGCTGATCTGATGCATCAGGGTATTTGGCGTCACAAACCACGGATCACCCAACTGGATCCCTTGATAAGCGACATTGGCTTTGCGGACAGTGATCAGCAGGGCTTCGTTTCTGCCAATCCGATAACGCGCCATCACGCTCAGCTGTCCGCCCAAACCGCCAGAGCTGGTATCGGACCCGCGTGGGGCGGATAGCTCATTCACCTTTGTTGAACGTTCAATGGCAGGAATGTAACCATCCACCCAAAGCTTGGCTGCCTGTCGCAGCGCGGTTGCGGCGATCGAGAACTGGTTCTGGTAGCCCGCGGCAACAGGCTGGTCGATCCGTTCAACAAACAGATTAGAAGGGGTTTCCCGCCAGTCGCCAAAAGACTGGCGAGCGAGAACGGCCGCGGCATTCCTGGGCAGGGCAAACCACCGCTTACCGATGCGGGTTGAACCACCCAGATAGAATTCAAAACTCTGCCCTGGCTTTACACCAAATTCTTCCGGCCGGATGACCAGCAGGTTCTTGCCCAAGCCTACAACCGGATATTGATCCAGGATCTGAAAGCTCAGATCAGCGTGCGTGCCGCGCTGCCCGTACACTCGATAGACGCCGTCCGGCTCAAGCAGGGCAGAGCGATAGACATTATCCGGATTGTAGAGCCCTGGCATTCCTTCGATACGGTAGCTGCGGCCGAAATAGGGTGTGTGCAACTGGCCGCGTTGGTTGGAAAAATCCCAAGCCTGCGCGAACAACCCGGACAGAAACCGTTCAGTGTTCAACCGCGCGGCATCAGAGCTGCTGGCATATGGCGTGGAACGCAGCCGAGCACTTACTTCAATGAGCGCATCGATCAGAGGTCTGGCAGGGTCGGCAGCCGACGTCGCAGAGCCATCGGCACCCTCAACCAATGCTGAGGCGCCTGATTGCTCAGCATTGGCGGGGGGGGACTCTGCCCAAGCCGAGGTTAGCGGCATTAACGCAAGAAGGGACAACAGACAGAGCCGCGCCATTGTTTGGTCCTTCCACCAGCAGGCAGCGACTGGAGTCACTTGACCACCTACGCGGACTGAGAAGCAGGTTCGCATACGCAATTAAGGCTTCTATGTCGACATAATCGCCTGACCGCGCGAGTGATGTCGCCTTCGTACACGCAAGGCAGAATGGCCGTCCGGCAACCAAAAACCGGGAACCTGTCAGGACCGGCCAGTTAGGAGTGGGTTTATCAGTGCTATCAGCCTAACTGCAACTCGCCTCCGCTTGGCGCAGCATCACCTTGGCAGGGCTCAATCCCAAAGTACTGCCGAAAATGAGAGAGCGCCGGAGGTGAAAAGACACCCCCGACGCTCTCATCAGGTGACAGCAGGAAGACTGCTCTAACGGCGAACCAAATTTTGTTACACGTTGTTGGCGTTATCCAAAGAAGTCGACACAGTAGTGAACGTCTCCTTCAGTTCATTACCCAGGCCCTGCATCGCAGTAATTGCAGCAACTGCAATGAGTGCAGCAATCAGACCATATTCAATCGCAGTAGCACCAGCTTCGTCAGTGAAAATGTTCTTAAAAATTGCCATGATCTTTCCCCCGAATATCCAGCGAACTCGTCGATGGTAAAGTGCTGCCGCAACCGTTTCAAACTCGTTAAATAAAGACCTTTGTTACGCATGTTTTAAGTTCATTTTGGAAGATATTTTTATTTCATTTCGGAATTAATGCTTCTGACGCTAGATGGATTGGAACTTTAACCAATAGGTTTCAAGCTCATGATGGCAGCTGCACCAGAGCAGCCTAAACCGCATTCTTCGCTGCGCGCACGAAAATGGGTTTAGCGTTGTGACCTATTATGCGGACGCTTGCCGCCTTTGGAGGGACGGAAAATTGACCTCCCCCCGCCTATCCAACCCAGTTTTGCTGTATGTGTGAATTTCCCTCGCGCTCGCGCGCGCAACGGCGCCCAGAAATTGCCCGATCTGCGCTGCGGGTCCGATGTTCTGCCGCACCTATTCCCGATTAACTCCTGCCCAAGACTCAAGCTCTCGGGCACCTCGCTAGCGGCCGACGATTCCGCTGCCGACAGTCGCCCCGCTACAGCCCGGATATAGCGAACACCGCTCTGGCACTTGCCGCCGGCCAGCCGCCCCAAAGCCGAGTGCGGCCTTTCAGCGAAAGGCGGGAAGGAAGGTGCATCAGAACATGACCGTGGCCGCCTTTGTTTTCACCGCCATATCGGTCAGCTTACCCATCGCAAGCGCTCCCACCTTCCTTCCCACACCATAGCGCGGCTGGAGAGGAGCGGTAAGGGACGGTCAGGGCCGCGAAATCTTCGCAAATCCGGGGTTGATCTGGTCAGTTAGGGACTAGGCACTGCCAGAAAGGGGCAATTGTCCGGCCTCGTTCGCATTCAACCGCGCGATTTGGAAGCAATATCGGGGCCGCTTTTGTGGCACTACTCATACATAGGCGCTTTCCAGCGTTTTAGGCTGGAAGCGCGTTTCCCGCCACCCCGATTAACTCTCTTACCCACTTGGGTAACAACTCACCGGCGTTGCCTAGGTGGCACATATCGAAACGTTCGCTTCCAGCCGTAAGCTCAATGTTGAACTGATGCGTCTCCGCGCCACTGGCCTTAGCGATTTCAACAAAGCCTGCGGCGGGATAGACTGTTGCGGAGGTGCCCACCACCACGAAGAGATCACAGGCATCTAAAGCCGCCTCGATTTGCTTAAGGTAACGAGGGGCTTCTCCAAAGAGCACAATATCCGGGCGCAGCGCATCCCGCCCGCAGGCTGCGCACTCACGGTCGTCCTCTAGCGGGTTGAATCGAGGCCCGTGCCACCCGCACTCGACGCAGAGTGCGGAGTTTAGCTGGCCATGCATGTGGATCACACGCTGCGAGCCGGCACGCTCGTGAAGGTCGTCCACGTTTTGTGTGACCAAAAGGAACTCTCCCTTGGCCGTTTCGCGCCAGTGCCCCTCTAGCTTCGCCAATGCGCGGTGGGCGGCGTTAGGTTCAGCTTTGACGGCCTCTGACCTCCGCTCGTCATAGAAGGCGCAGACTGCGTCGGGGTTGCGCTCCAACGCCTCGGGGGTGCTGATCTCTTCGATCCTGCGTCCAGCCCATAATCCGCCGCCGCTACGGAAGGTCGCCAGCCCGCTTTCGGCCGATATGCCCGCACCTGTGAGGACGACTAAGTTCACTAGGCACTGATGGCCAACGATCGACAAGGGATCAAGTGCCCAACTCCTCCGAAGCGGGTTCCGGCATTGGCGGGACTTAATCGACTAAGCACAATAGCATGTACCAAGGAAGCTCGGGTCCCATCTCAGCAGAACGGGGGGGTGCCAACCCGGTAGGGTCTGGTTAGTCAGATTTTCGATAGGCGGGTGATGTCTGGCACCCTAGCGCGTCGGCTATTGGGGAGCGCTTAAGGGAACTAGGCGCCCATCTGCCGCTTTATCCATTAAGCTCAACGATAAGTGGCGGAGAGGGTGGGATTCGAACCCACGTTACGGTTGCCCGTAAACCGCATTTCGAGTGCGGCGCATTCGACCTCTCTGCCACCTCTCCGCAGAAGTGATCGTGGCTGGCGGCTGGCGCCTGGCCCGGTCGGGAAGCGGGCGGTTAGCCGATGCGGTGCAGCTTGCCAAGCCCCCCGCGCTGGTAAATCGGGGGACGGTGACGCACCAGCCGTTGTTTCGCGCCTGCACAACGCCTATATCGGCGAGCATGGAACGCGCCAGCTTCTTTTCCCCTCAGGCAGGCAAGCATGTCGATGCCCCGCGCCGGGCCTTGGCCCGCTTCGGCATTGGTGATGTCGTGCGCCACCGTGTCTACGATTTTCGCGGCGTGATTTTCGATATCGACCCGGTCTTTGCCAATAGCGAAGAATGGTACGAATCGATCCCCAAAGAGGTAAGGCCGCACCGCGAGCAACCGTTTTACCATCTGCTCGCCGAGAATGGCGATTCCAGCTATATCGCCTATGTCAGCCAGCAGAACCTGCTGGCCGATGGTGAGGCGGGACCGATCGATCACCCATCGGTGGACGAGCTGTTCGACGATTTCCGGAACGGCCGCTACCGGCTGCGCCGCTCGATGACGCACTGACGGACGCTAGCCCTTCAGTTTCCAGCCGCTCCGCAGCAGGCCATAGCACAGCGCCACCAGCGCAATGTTGAGCAGGCCAAGGCCAATCGCCCCATTAAGCACCGCCAGGTTGGTATCTCCGATGTCGCTCTGGCCCAGGAAGCCGAAGCGGAAGCCGGAAATCACATAGAAAAACGGGTTCAGGCGGCTGATCGTCTGGAACAGCGGGGCAAGGTTGTCGATCACGTAAAACGTGCCCGAAAGCAACGAAAGTGGAGCGATAACGAAGTTCGTCACGGCCGCGTTGTGATCGAACTTTTCCGCCCAAAGCGAAGTCAGCAGGCCAATGATTGCCAACATGATCGAGCCCATCAGTCCAAACCAGACAATCGCCCATGGATGCGCAAAGGTTAGGTGCACGCCCGGCCAGAGCAGCATCGCCCCGTAGAGCGCCAGACCCACCAGCACCGCCCGCGTTACCGCCGCACCGATCAGTGCGATCATAAGTTCGGCATTGGACAACGGAGGCATCAGGTAATCGATGATCGTCCCCTGAATCTTGCCGGCCAGGAAACTGAAGCTCGAATTGGCAAAGGCGTTTTGCATCATTCCCATGACGATCAGGCCAGGGGCGATGAAAGTAGCAAAGTTGACGCCGAGCACGATCTTGCCTTCGCGCCCCAGTGCTACCGAGAAGATCACCAGGAACAACAGCGTGGTGATCGCCGGAGCCCAGATAGTCTGGGTCTGCACCTTGAAAAAGCGGCGGACTTCCTTCATATAGAGCGTCCACAGCCCGAGCCGGTTGAACCGGTGGAACACGGGCGCTCCCTGGGCCGGAAATGCGCTTCGCCCTCTGCCCCCTGTGGGCGTGGCAGGGGCGGCGGCGCTGGACTGCGGAACGGGTTGATCGACCATGGTCTGGCGACTATCGACAGGCTGGCCCAAAGGCAAGATTTTGGGGACTGCGCGTCCCCGGCAGGAAAGTGACGGATAGAATGAGCTGGACCGACGAACGGATCGAGAAGCTGACCAAGATGTGGGAAAGCGGTTCGACCGCCAGCCAGATCGCCGACGAACTGGGCGGAGTCAGCCGCAATGCCGTGATCGGCAAGGCCCACCGGCTGGGGCTGAAGGCCCGGCCTAGCCCGGTCAAGCCCAACGAAAAGGAAGCCGCGGCTCCTGCACCAAAGCAGCCCCGGGCTGAAGCGGCGCCGCGTCCGGCTGCGCGTCCTGCCCCGGCTGCTGCACCCCGGCCCGCTGCGCCAGCCCCGGCTGCTGCGGCCGCGGCCACAAGTGGCGACAGTGCCGCACCGGCCCCAGCCACCCCACGGATCGTCTCGGTCGGCCCCGGCGGCTTCCTGCGCCAGGGTCCGGGTGACCAGCAGGCCCCGATCCCGCCCGCCCCGCCGCGCCGCCTGGTGCCGGCGAAACCCAGCCCGGAAATGGCGGACAAGACCAGCTTGCTTGACCTGAATGACCGGATTTGCCGCTGGCCTATGGGCCACCCCGGTGAGCCGGACTTCCACTTCTGCGGCGAGAAGGTGAACCCCGGCTTCCCCTATTGCGTCGAGCATTGCGGCCGGGCCTTCCAGGCTCAGTTGCCGCGCGGCCATCGTCGCCCACCCCCGCCCCTGCCCTTCGGCGGCCCACGGGTCCGTTAAGGCCAATGGCCAAGGGGGGATTGGCGCGGCGGCTGTTCATCGGCGCAGTGACCTTGACCACCAGCGCTCCCGTGCTCGGGTGGTCAGAAGAAACGCACCAGACCACCGGAGCCATTGCCTGGTCCGACCTGGCAGCACGCAATCCAACCGCGCTGCGCGAATTGTTGCAGATAGCGGGGTCCCATCAGGACTATCCGCTGTTCTTGCAGTACGCTGGCACCCTGCCTGAGCCGGTGCGGCAGCGGGCGCTGTTCGAATGGCTGGCGCGCTGGCCCGACGATATTCGGCCGGGTCCCGAGAGCCGCCCAAAGTGGCACTATTCACTGCGTGTAGTCCACGGTCGCTCGTGGCTCTGGCCGGTGCGTAATGGTCAAGCCAAGGAAGGCTTTGCCTACAATTTCGCGACCCTGGCCAATGCCTGCGCCCGACCGGTAGATCGTGCCCGTGCCATGGGCTGGATCATCCATATTGTGGGCGATATGCAGCAGCCACTACACGCCGGTCACCAGATGACCGGCAGCTTTCCAGTCACAGACCGTGCGGGCGAACTGGCCTTTGTGCGGCGGTTTGCCGATAGTGAGCCGGTCAACCTCCACCAGTACTGGGACAAGATGTTCGAACAGTCCCGCCTCAGCGCGCCTGGCGGAGACTGGGCGGCAGCCTTTGCCAACGCATGGCCGCGAAGCACAATTGCCGGGCTGGACCGCCACGGCAGCGCGGTGCGGCAATTCGGAAAGCAAGTCGAAGAAACCCGCATTCTCGCGGAACTGGTAGCTTATAGCGGCACATTTGCCGAAGCCCGCCCCGCCGGGGAGCCTGCTCCGCTCATGCAACCGGCCGAGAATACCTTTAATGCCGCACTAGCCGGGCGTCGGGTCGCTACGGCGGGGTATCGCATCGCGGATATGCTCGGGATGGCTGTGAAGCAGGCAGAGGCAAGTCGGGCCAGTTGTCCTTAAATCTTTGCGAGTCATGCCGTTAACCTTAGCATGACCGTATACGATCCCTCTCTTGGCAAACGCTCCGGCTTGTTTGGCTGGCTCCGTATTGGGAGGCGCAAAGCAGATCCGGCTGCCAACGCCCAACTTCACGAGCACCGCCAATCGCAACGCGATCACCAACTGGATGAGATCGCTTCGTTTCTCCGCTGCCACCAGCTTGAAGCCAATGCGCAGACCCTGGCCGTAGCGAGCAACTACCTGTCGGGCGCCGATCCACACACGGTCCGCCTGATCGATCGGCGTATACAGGCGCGCCATCCAGTCACGGTCGAATGGATCGAAGATAACCTGTCGCGCACCAGCCTTGGCAGTGAAGCGGAGGCGATTGACGAACTGTTGGCACGGCTGGAAAGCGGGATCGACGAGTTAAACCAGACCAGCAGTGCCGCGCGCGTTGCAACCAGCGACTATCATTCGGCCCTCAGCGCGCAGTCAGGCGCACTCGAGACGGCAGTCACAGGTGCAGTCATCAGCGAATTGGCGTCGATCACCAAGGTAATGCTCAAGCGCACCCGCGAGATCGAAAAGGCTATGCTGCGCAGCGAGGAACAGACCCGCAACCTCAAGCGCAAGCTAGATGAGACCCGCCGCAGCGCCGAGGAGGATCACCTGACCGGCCTGCCCAACCGCCGGGCCTTCGAGGCCCGCTTCGATGCCGAATATCACGCTGCCCGCGCCACCGCCGAGCCGCTTTGCGTGGCCTTCTGCGACATCGATCACTTCAAGCGGATCAACGACAGTCACGGGCACGACGCCGGCGATCGCGTGCTGAAGCTGGTGGCTGACAGTCTTGCCCGAATTTCCGATGATCGATGCCATGTTTCGCGACACGGTGGCGAAGAGTTTGTCGTGCTGTTCCGCGATGCGACACTGAATGAAGCCTATGACCGGCTCGACAAGCTACGAGGTGAGTTGGCCGCGCGCAGCCTCGTCAACCGGGCAACCGATATACCTTTCGGCCAGGTCACCTTTTCTGCCGGGATCGCCGATGTGTTTGCATGTGGCGAACCACGAGCAGCGTTGAAGGCTGCCGACACCGCGCTCTACCGTGCCAAGATGGACGGCCGCAATCGCATAGCAATTGCCGAACCAACCTAGGCGAGCTTGTAGCAGTTGCAGGCTGGTCAATCCGGCAGCAGAAATACGACATAGCCCCGGAACAGCGGATCGCGCTTTAGTGCGGGCGGCTCGCGCCATTCGCCATGTTCGATCAGGGCCACCTTGTGCGGCACCGGAACCCGCGCCAGCTTATCCAGATAAGCTGCATAACCCGGGATCGTGGTACGGGCCTGGTAGCTTTGCACTACCACTTCGTCGACCGTGCCCTGCAGCGCAGCAAGGTGTGCCGGGTCGGCATTGGCGCTCCAGTCCATCAACCCGGTGACGGACAGCCGATAGTCGTTCGGCAGCCGCTGGCGTAGTGCTTTAAGAAACCCCGCATAATCGCCAAGGCCCGGCGTCGTGGCGTCGAAATCGACCTGGAGCCCGACCAGCCGGGTACCTCTGGCGCGCCATTGGGCCATGGTCCGGGCAATGGTCTGGTGCGTCCCCTCCCCCGAGTCGAGCCGCGCGGCGCGCACCACCAGCCAGACGTCCTGATCGGGCAGGCGCGGTGGTTCGGGGCGAAGCAGCACGAGCGCATCGGGATCTTCGCGCCGAACCTCCCCAGCCAGCAGGTATAGCGTCTGCGCGCGGGCCAGTTCGGGAACCGGTCGGACCCCGGCCCAAAGGTAAAAGGCATTGTAATCGGCCGGATCAACGCGGGGCGTGCCGCGATCACCGCACCCTGCCAGCAGGGCCAGAACCAGTCCGGGAACGAGGCGCCGGTTCACCAATAGTAACGCAGCTTCTTGGCCCAGGGACTTTGCGGGTAATCGCGCTTGAGCCGATCAAACCAGACCTTGCGTTGGGCCACATCGACGCCGTCGCCTCCGCAGGAATTGCTGGCCGAGGGCGAATAGCACATCACAGACCGATAGAGCGCATAGGCCTTGAGCTCAGCCGGGGCGCGCGGATCGGCGATCGTGCTGGCGTAAAAGGTGCTCCGTGGGATCGGCTTGCCCGCAAACAGGTTAGCCGTACCGCCAAGTTCGGCGGGGTCAGGCCGGTAATCGAGGGCATTAAAGCCGTCAAAGCCATTAAGCCGCCAGAAGTCCCCCAAGCACAGCCGCGCGCGATGATCCTCTGGATTGGCCGCCAGGGCGCGAGCGGTTACCCCAATTGCAGGACAGGGAAAGCCGTCGCTCCATTGCCCCTTGGTGAAATGCGCCAGCGGCACTGCTTCCTGTGTGACGAAATCCCATAGGCCGCCATCGCGCTTGGCATTGGCCGGCACCAGCGCCTGACTTACCGCAAACCCGGCATAGTCCCCCCGGCTGAGCTGCTTGTAGAGCAGCGCAAACAGCGCCATGTCGCGCTCGATCTGCGGACGGCCGCTATCTTGCGCCGCTTGCCTGAGCAAGGCTGGCCCGGCCGAATGGGCAATCAGCTCGCGGCGGATCATCGTCTCGCGGATCGGCGAATCCTTGGCAAAGACTGCCGCCACCTGCCCCTTGCGC
This sequence comes from Novosphingobium sp., assembly GCA_044238415.1. Classification (GTDB taxonomy): domain Bacteria; phylum Pseudomonadota; class Alphaproteobacteria; order Sphingomonadales; family Sphingomonadaceae; genus Novosphingobium. The sequence continues at coordinate 35,389 of JBIIDJ010000008.1, read as the reverse complement.
TCGAGGCTGAGCGCCAGACCGAGTTCGACCGTCGAGCGCTGCCATAGGCCGGTTGCCCCGCCGAGCAGTTCGCGCCAGAAGCCGGTCTCGTTGCGATCGCCCAATGCTGCCAGCGCCATGCCGCGCAGCACCTGGCGGCTGAAGGCCAGTTCGGAATAGCCTGGCTGGCGGGCATCGTCGGGAATGAGCTGCAGGACGGCCTGGTAATTCTTGCGTACATGGAAGGCATGGGTTGCCTTGAGGAATCCGAACAGGTCCGGCTCGCGCGCGAAGACCGGCGCCTGTGCCTCCAGCTCCTCAAGGCTGATGGGCTTGAAGCCGGGCTCCAGTCCTTGGCCCCGCATCCGCACCAGATTGACAGCGGCCAGCAGCAGTGGTCCTTCGGCAGTGACCGGTCGGTCCCGCTCGCCCGTGAACAGCAGCTTGGCATCGATTTCCTGCACCAAATCGGCCGCAACAGGCTCATCGGCAGGGGTCAGGGCAAGCTGCCGGGCATAGGCCGCCGCCAAGGCCACGCTATCGCCCCGCAGCCACAAGGCGCGGCGCTGCAGGCCGGTAGCGGAAGCTGCATAGCGGCCTTGGGGCCAAGTCTTGAGATAGGCAGCAAGCGCAGCTTGCGCGCGGGTCGCAGCAGCCCCATCGACCTTGGCGGGATCGTACCAGCCGTACTGATCAAACGCTCCAGCCTGCGCGGCATTAAGATCGACCCGCGCAAGCATGTAGAGCGCCGATTCCCTGACCCACGGATCACCGGCCCCGGCCAGCCGACCAAAACCCTCCCGGGCGGGAGCCCACCGCTCACTGTAGAAATCGTGCGCCGCCTGCACATAACCCAGAAACTCGCGGCCGGGCTTGCTGGTCACGCCTTCCGGCCAGACCGGCGGGACCGCCCGGTCGGTATCGCCATTGCAGGGCGCGGCAAGCATGGCGCGGGCAGTGACCAATTGATCGCGCTCTGCCGCTGATAACCCCCGCGCCGCAGACAAGGCGCGGGTAAAAGCATCGTTGCCGCTGGTCAGGCTAATGCAGCGTGAGCCCCTGAAATCGTAACGATCCCGGGCTTCTGCGGGATAGTAGGCAGCACGGGCCACATTCCAATCGAGGAAGGCCTGGCCAAATCCCTGAGTTTCGTAATCGGGCTTGGGATAGGACAGCCCGGCGCTGCTCGTCCCGGCCTTGCTGCGCAGCAGGAACAGCAGATTGACCCGGCTGTCATTGCCCGGCGAGAGGATGCCCCGATTGCCGCAATCGGCCGTCATCCCGCTCAGCGTCCACGTGGGGGAACAACTGCTGTCGGCACAGGCCCAGGCGACGGTTGAAACCCCGCCAAGTGCTAGCGCTATCAGGCTTTTCCCTCGCAATTTCCGCATGATCGCTTCTCCCATCCCGATTGGGGAGCATTTCAGACAGGACGAGTCGCACGCAAGTGAAAAGGGGGCCGCTTGCGCGACCCCCTTCCCTGTTTTTGGTACCGGTACGGCCCTGCTGAGGGCCTAATCCGGGATCAATCGTCGCCCTTGAGGAAGGCCGGGATGTGATCCGGGTTGCCACCTTCTTCACGGTCCCGGCGCGGGCCGCGATCGCGGTCGCGTCCACCCCGGTCACCCCCGCGGCCACCACGGTCGCCATCACGGCGCGGACGGCGGTCGCCCCGGTCACCGCGATCGCCACGCGGTTCGCGTGGTTCGCGCGGCGGGCGGGTGTCTTCGAGCTCGGCACCGGTTTCCTGATCAACGACGCGCATCGACAAGCGGACCTTGCCGCGCGGATCGATCTCGAGGACCTTGACCTTCACGGCCTGGCCTTCCGAAACCACGTCGGTCGGCTTTTCAACGCGCTCGTTCTTCATTTCGCTGACGTGGACGAGACCGTCCTTGCCGCCCATGAAGTTCACGAAAGCGCCGAAATCGACGATCGTCACGACCTTGCCGTCATAGATCTTGCCCACTTCCGGCTCCTCGACGATGCCGAGGATCCACTGCTTGGCAGCTTCGATCTGCGACAGGTCGGACGAGGAGATCTTGATGATCCCTTCATCGTCGATGTCGACCTTGGCGCCGGTGGTGGCAACGATCTCGCGGATCACCTTGCCGCCGGTGCCGATCACGTCACGGATCTTCGACTTGTCGATCGTGATGGTCTCGATCCGCGGAGCATGGGCCGACAGCTCGGTACGGGCCGAGCCCAGCGCCTTGGTCATCTCGCCCAGGATGTGGGCGCGGCCGCCCTTGGCCTGCTGCAGCGCGGCTTCAAAGATTTCCTTCGTGATGCCGGCCACCTTGATGTCCATCTGCATCGTGGTGATGCCTTCGCTGGTGCCGGCCACCTTGAAGTCCATGTCGCCCAGGTGATCTTCGTCGCCCAGGATGTCGGACAGCACGGTGAACTCATCACCTTCGAGGATCAGACCCATGGCGATACCCGAGACCGGCCGCTTCAGCGGCACGCCGGCATCCATCATCGAGAGCGCCCCGCCGCAGACGGTCGCCATCGACGAGGACCCGTTGGACTCGGTAATGTCCGAGACGACGCGGATCGTATACGGGAATTCCTCATGGCTGGGCAGCACGGCCTGCAGGGCACGCCAGGCCAGCTTGCCGTGACCGGTGTCGCGGCGGCTCGGGGCGCCGAAGCGGCCCACTTCACCGACCGAATAAGGCGGGAAGTTGTAGTGCAGCATGAAGCGCGAATAGGTCAGGCCTTCCAGCCCGTCGATCATCTGCTCCGCATCCTTGGTGCCAAGGGTGGTGGTGCAGATCGACTGGGTTTCCCCGCGGGTGAACAACGCCGAACCGTGCGTGCGCGGCAGGAAGCCGACCATCGATTCAATCGGACGGACCTGATCGACCTTGCGGCCGTCGATACGGGTGCCGTCCTTGAGGATTGCGCCGCGCACGATGTCGGCCTCGACCTTCTTGACGGTCTTGATCGCGACCATCTGGGTCTGGGCGTCTTCGCCGGCAAAGGCTTCCTTGGCCTTTTCACGGGCCGCGTTGAGCGCGTTCGAACGCGCCGACTTGTCGGTCAGCTTGTAGGCCGCCGCGATATCGGCACCGATCAGCTTCTTCAGCTTGTCCTTGATCGCCGAATTGTCACTGATCGCGATTTCCCAAGGTTCCTTCGCGGCCTTTTCGGCCAGGTCGATGATCAGGTTCGCAACCTTCTTGCACTCTTCGTGCGCGAACATCACGGCACCAAGCATGATCTCTTCCGAAAGCTCCTTGGCTTCGGATTCGACCATCATCACGGCATTGCCGGTGGCGGCAACAACGAGATCGAGCTCGCCGTCCTTGATCGCCAGTTCCTGCTTCGGGTTGAGCAGGTATTCGCCATCCTTGTAACCGACGCGGACCGCGCCGATCGGACCCATGAAGGGCACGCCCGAGATAGTGAGCGCGGCCGAAGCAGCGATCATCGCCAGAATGTCGGGCTCGCACTCGCCGTCATAGGACAGCACCTGAGCGATCACGTTGATCTCGTTGTAGAAGCCTTCCGGGAACAGCGGACGGACCGGACGGTCGATCAGGCGGGAAACCAGCGTTTCCTTTTCGGTGGCGCCGCGTTCGCGCTTGAAGAAGCCGCCCGGGATTCGGCCGGCAGCGAAATACTTTTCCTGGTAGTGGACAGTGAGCGGGAAGAAATCCTGCCCTTCCTTGACGCTCTTGGCGGCCGTGACGGCGCAGAGCACAACAGTTTCGCCATAGGTGGCGAGGACCGCGCCGTCAGCCTGACGGGCAATGCGGCCGGTTTCCAGGGTGAGGGTCTTTCCGCCCCACTCCATGCTTACGGTTTTGACGTCGAACATTTTCATTCCTTCAGCCCGCAGGCCCTATTGCGCGCGGGTTTTGCTGCCGGGGTCTACCGTCCCGGTCCGGTGTGGGGCGCTTCTGGCCCCGGGGCGCCCTTCGCCGAATTGCGAGTGACGCTTAAAGCAAAAGCGGCCCGCTAGGGGCCGCTCCGCTTGATTACTTGCGCAGACCGAGCTTCGCGATCAGCGCGTTGTACCGATCGACATCCTTTTTCTTCAGGTAGTCGAGCAGCGAACGGCGCTTGTTGACCATCATAAGCAGACCACGGCGCGAGTGATTGTCCTTGTGGTGATCCTTGAAGTGACCCTGCAGCGTGTTGATGCGGCTGGTCAGGATGGCCACCTGGACTTCCGGCGAACCGGTGTCACCCTGGGCACGGGCATTGTCCTGGATGATCTCAGCTTTCTTTTCGGCGGTAACCGACATTTCACTTACTCCGCGACATCGGGAAGGTTGAAACCCCGCACCACCGTGGCGTTACCGCCGAAAAGCTCGACCAGCGCAACGGGAACAGCTCCCGCCCTCGCCCAGTAAAGCCCGTCGGTATGGGGCAGCCCGGCCAGAACCCGACCCTGACGGATCGCCCTTGCCTGTTCCGGGCCGAGGTTCAGAGCCGGGATGTCGACCAGCCCTGCCTCCAGCGGCAAGAGTACGTTCTCAAGAGGCGCGCCCTTACCGACTTCGTTCAATTTGTCCAGTGAAATCGCCGCTTCAATCCCGAACGGGCCGGCCTTAAGCCGCCGCAGCATGCTAACATGACCGACCGTGCCGAGCGCCAAGGCAATGTCGCGGGCCAGGCTGCGGACGTAGGTGCCCTTGGAAACGGTGGCAACCAGCGTGACACTGTCGGCATCGTTGTCCGAGATAGCCAGTTCACGCACCGTCACGGCCCGCGATTCCAGCTCAACCGTCTCGCCCTTGCGGGCCAGGTCATAGGCGCGCTCGCCATCAACCTTCAGCGCCGAATAGGCCGGCGGCACCTGCAAGATCGGGCCGGTGAAGCGCGGCAGCACGGCTTCGACTTCCACCGCAGTCGGCCGAACAGGGCTTTCAGCAATCACCCGCCCTTCCAGGTCGAGCGTATCGGTCTGCGTCCCGAACCGCACGGTAAAGGCATAGGTCTTGGTGGCATCGAGCATCCGCCCGCACAGCTTGGTCGCCTCGCCCAGCGCTATTGGTAGAACACCGGTCGCCAACGGATCGAGTGTTCCGCCGTGCCCCACCTTGACCTTGCCGAGTCCTGCCTCGCGGCAGACTCGCTTGACCGCGCCAACCGCCTGAGTGCTGCCAAGCCCTAGCGGCTTGTCGAGAATGATCCAGCCGTGCGGAGCCAAGTCAGCCGCCTGCGAACCAGGCAGCCAGGCCCATGTACTGACCAGTAACCCATTGCACCGGCGGGACGACCAGCTTGCCAACCGGATCGAAGCTGGGGATCAGCCAGGGCAGGACCACGATCAGCAGCAGCATGATCGGAAAACCCAGCGGGCGCAGCCGCTCATATTGCGCAGCCGCAGCCGGGGGTAGCAAGCCTTCGACGATGTGTGAGCCGTCAAACGGCGGAATCGGCAGGAGGTTGAACAGAGCCAGGAAGACGTTGATGGTAATGAAGTTGGTCAGGTTCAGCGCCACGAACCGCGCCACCAGCGAAGGATCCGTCGCGGTCTGGTAGAAGCTGACCAGCAGGCCCAGCAGCACGGCCCCGATCGCCGCCAGCACAAGGTTACTGCCCGGCCCGGCTGCCGCCACGGCCATCATCCCGAAGCGCGGATTGCGCAGTCGCGCCTTAATCACTGGCACCGGTTTTGCCCAGCCGAACACCGGCCCCTTGGCCAGCGCCAGCGCCCCCGGCACGAGGATCGTGCCGACCGGATCGACGTGGCGCAACGGGTTGAGGCTCAGCCGCTTCAACTGCGCCGCGGTGGGGTCACCCAAGGCGCGGGCCGTCCAGCCGTGGGCGACCTCGTGAAAGACTATGGCGGTAACCAGCGGCACGATCAGTGCCGCCGCCTGGAACAGGGTCTCGTTCACAATCCCAGCCTTTCCCTATCACGCTCAACGACCGAGAAGATTGCGCTGTCGCGCTCGAACCCGGTCCAGGTAATCATGTGGTTGCGCAGCACGCCCTCGAAAGTGGCCCCTACCTTGCGGCAAGCGGCCTGCGACCGGGCGTTGCGCGCATCGACCGTCAGCTGAATTCGCTTGAGCCCGCAAGCAAAGCCGTGCCCAAACAGCAACCGCTTCTGCCGACCATTTATCACGCCGCCGCGAAAGATCGGCCGCAGATAGGTATTCCCGATTTCCGCAGACAGACGCTTCGGATCAGGATCGATCCAGGCCGTCATGCCAGCCAGGGTCTCTCCCACGAAAATTGCGAAGGGCATACGGGCCGGATTGCTCAACAGCGCGTCAAAGCTGACGTCGAACTGTTCGGGTGCATAAGACACTGCGTAGATTGACCAGATTTCTGGATCCTCGGCACAGGCTGCTCGCAGATCATCGCGGTGCACCTCGGCGAGAGGTACTAGGCGCAAGTCGCCCTCGCTCAGCGGCGCAAGCAGCCCCAGGGGATCCGGCTTCATCCGCGCAGCGCTTCGCTAAAATGCTTGCGGCACAGCGCCACATAACGGTCGTTGCCACCGATCTCGGTCTGGGCGCCCTGCTTGACCGCCGCCCCGCTCTCATCGACCCGCAGGTTCATCGTCGCCTTGCGCCCGCAGTGGCAAACGCCCTTCAGCTCGACCAGCGAGTCCGCGATGCCCAGCAGCGCGGCCGAACCGGGGAATAACTCGCCCTGGAAATCGGTGCGCAGGCCATAGCAGACCACCGGAATGCCGCCCTCGTCGGCCAGCCGGGCGAGTTGCCAGACCTGCTCCTTGGTCAGGAACTGCGCCTCATCGACCAGCACGCAGGCCAGCGGCTCGACCCGGTGGGCGGCCATCACTCGCTCCCACAGGTCGGTCCCGGCGGCAAAGCGGTGCGCTTCGGCGTGAAGGCCGATCCGGCTTTCGATCGCACGGTCACCGCCGCGATCGTCAAGCTGTGCGGTCCACAGCATCGTGGTCATACCGCGTTCGCGGTAATTGAAGTCGGCCTGCAGCAGGGTGGTCGATTTCCCGGCATTCATGCTGGCATAGTAGAAATAGAGCTTGGCCATTGGCGGAGAGATAGGAGCTTTGGCGGCAAAGGCCAGAGCGATTGACTTCGCATCCCCCGGCGCGCAGTCTGGCAGCGGCAGGGGTTGAGAGGAGTTCCGCGCTTGCGCCTCGTCCTGTTTCTGTTCGCGCCCCTGCTAATCGGGGCCGCCTCGCCTGCTTACCGCTATCAAATCGACTCTACGCGCAGCGAGGTCAGCGCCAAGGTCGGGTTCTTCGGCATTGCCAGCAAGACGGCGCGGTTCCCTCAGATGAGCGGACGGATTGCGCTATCGCCCGACCGGCTGGATACGATCGATCTTGATGTCGAGCTGGATGCCCGTCAGCTCAAGGCAGGGGACCAGGTCACGCTGGCAAGGCTCAAGGGCAAGGACTTCTTCGATGTCGAGCGCTACCCGACAGTGCGCTTCACCGGTCGGAAAATGCAGATGACCGGGCCAGTGACTGCCACCGTTGCCGGCGAGGTGACGGCGCGCGGCGTGACCCGGCCCGCCGTGCTGGCCGTGACCTTTCGCGATCCGCCGGCCCGGGTGACCGGCCGCGAGGCAGTGGAACTGACCGCCCGCACCGTAATTGACCGCCGCGAATTCGGGATGACTGCCTACAGTGCAATCGTGAGCCGGAAGGTGACGATCACGATCAATGCCCGGATGACGCCGGGCTAGTCTTCCAAGTCGCGCCGCACCTTCGGATCGGCCAGCAGGGCATCGATCCGGCTGGCCTCATCAAAGCTTTCGTCACCCAGGAATTTGATCTTGGCGGCGAACTTCAGCCGCAATTTGCCCGCCACTTCCTTCTGGAAGAACGCCGTATTGGTCCGCAGTGCCTTGAGTACCAGGTCTTCGTCCGCACCGAGCAAAGGCTTCACGAAGACCGTGGCGTGACGCAGATCAGGGCTCATCCGAACTTCGGTGACGGAAACCGAGTGCGCGGTCAGCACCTCGTCATGCACCATCTGCCGGGTCAGCAATTCGCTGATCACGTGCCGCACCTGTTCGCCCACCTTGAGCAGACGAACCGAGCGCGTTTCAGGCGTGGCGGGCTGGCGCGCCATTAGCCCGCGCGCCCCGGGACCGGCGTGGGGATCGCGGTCGAGGTTGAGCGCGCGTAAAGCGTGGTCCAGCTCTCGTCCCACAGCTCGCCTTCCAGGAAGATGGCCTTGCGCCCACGGCGGATCACCCGGCCCTTGCCCATCAGCGGTCCAGGCGGGATCAGCTTCAGCAGGGTCATCGCGATTTCAAGGTTGAGCGGCGCTTCCGTGCCGCCGGTGGCCTGAACATGCGCCCAACCCATCGCTTCGTCCAGGAAACCAGCCACCAGTCCGCCTTGGACCCCGCCGCGCGGCGTGATGAAGCTGGCCGGTGCAACGAAGCGCATGGTGATCGTCTCGCTGGCGGGGTCGAAGTCGACGAACTCCGCCCCCATCAGCTCGACATGGGCACCGCTGGTTCCCAGGAAGCCCATCACAGCGTCCGTTCGCGCTCCTCGACCTCAAACACTTCGAGCATGTCGCCCGGCTTGATGTCGTTGGTATCCTGCAGCACGACACCGCACTCCAGGCCGGCGCGGACTTCGGGGACGTCGTCCTTGAAGCGGCGCAGCGAAGCGATAGTGGTCTTGCTGACAATGACGTCCTGACGCGTGAGGCGGGCAAACAGGCCCTTGCGGATCCCGCCTTCGAGCACCAGCAGGCCTGCAGCCTTGTCGCGCTTGCCGGCCGGGAACACTTCCTTGACCTCGGCGCGGCCGACGACGTTTTCGATCCGCTCCGGCCCCCAGATGCCGGCCATTTCCTTGGCGACGTCCTCGGTCAGGTGGTAGATTACGTCGAAGTATTTCATCCGCGTCTTGTTGCGATCAACCAGCTCGCGAGCCTTGGCGTTGGGACGGACGTTGAAGCCGATGATCGGCGCGTTCGAGGCCGAAGCGAGCGACACGTCGCTTTCGGTAATCGCACCAACGCCAGAGCTGAGCACCTTGACCTTGATCTCGTCGTTCGAGAGGCGGTTGAGCGCGTTGACGATCGCCTCGGTCGAACCCTGGACGTCGGCCTTGATCACCACCGGATATTCGATCACCGCCTGCTTGGCGGACAGCGCGGAGAACATGTTTTCGAGGCTGGCCGGTGCCGAGGTGGTCCGTTTGGCCGTGGCCTTTTCCTGGCGGAACGCGGCCACTTCACGGGCACGGGCTTCGCTTTCAACCACGGTAAGCACGTCACCGGCCATCGGCACGCCGCCCAGGCCGAGCACCTCAACCGGGAGTGCAGGCGGCGCTTCCTTGATCTGGCGACCCTTGTCATCATGCATGGCACGGACACGGCCCGAATGGGTCCCGACCACGAAGATGTCGCCGACCTTCAGCGTCCCGCGGGTGATCAGCACCGTGGCGAGCGGGCCCTTGCCCTTGTCGAGCTTGGCCTCGATCACTGTGGCATCGGCGGCGCGATCCGGATTGGCCTTGAGTTCCAGCAGTTCAGCCTGGAGCAGGATCTTCTCGATCAGAGTATCAAGTCCGGCTCCGGTCTTGGCCGAAACCTCGACATCCTGAACGTCGCCCGACATCGCCTCGACGATCACTTCATGTTCGAGCAGGCGTTCGCGGATCTTCTGCGCGTTGAACTCGTCGCGGTCCGACTTGGTGATCGCCACGATCATCGGCACGCCGGCCGCCTTGGTGTGATTGATCGCCTCGATCGTCTGCGGCATGATCCCGTCGTCACCAGCCACCACCAGCACCACGATGTCGGTCACATTGGCCCCGCGCATGCGCATTTCGGTGAAGGCTTCGTGACCCGGGGTATCAAGGAAGGTGACGAGGTCGCCCCCCTTGGTCTTGATCTGGTAAGCGCCGATGTGCTGCGTGATGCCGCCAGCTTCGCCCTTGACCACGTCGGTACCGCGCAGAGCATCAAGCAGGCTGGTCTTGCCGTGGTCGACGTGGCCCATGATTGCCACGACCGGCGGGCGGGTCTTAAGCGTTTCAGCGGCATCAACGTCCTCGCTGGTGTCGATATCGACATCGCTTTCCGAAACGCGCTGGATGTTGTGGCCGAATTCCTCGACCAGCAGTTCGGCAGTGTCCTGGTCAATCGTCTGGTTGACAGTGACCATCATGCCCATCTTGAATAGCGCCTTGACCAGATCCGCACCCTTTTCCGCCATGCGGTTGGCCAGTTCCTGCACAGTGATCGCCTCGGGCACGACGACATCGCGCACCTGCTTCTCGCGCGGCTGCGACTGGCCGGCGAAGTGCGCGCGGCGTTCCTTTTCACGGGCGCGCTTGAGCGCGGCGAGCGAGCGGGCACGGGCACCTTCGTCCTCGTTGAGCGCACGGGTGACAGTCAGTTTGCCACTGCGGCGCTCGTCGCCTCCCTTGCGGTCGCGGGTCGGATGCGCGGGCTTCTTGACCGCTGGCTCGGGCCGCTTGGGAGGAGCAACCGGAGTAAAGCGACGCGGCGCAGGTGCGCCACCACGGGGCGCTTCCTCAGCAGCCTCGCCATCGTCAGCATCCGTTGCTTCGGGCTCAACCTCGGGGGCGGCGGGCGGCGGCGGCGCGGCAGCGCCTTCCGCCTCGACCTTGCGGTTCTGTTCGGCCCGACGACGCTCTTCTTCCTGCGCCTTCAACCGCTCTTCCTGTTCGCGGCGGGTCTGCTCTTCAAGCGTCGCCAGACGAGCTTCCTCAGCCTCACGCTGAAGGCGGGCAACACGCTCCTGCGGGGTTTCGGTCGAGGCGGCGGGGCGTGGCGGCGGCGGAGGTGCCGCAACCGGGGCGGGCGGCGGCGGCGGCGGCGGGGCCGCAACCGGTGCCTCGCCGGGCTTGCCGATCAGCTTGCGACGCTTGACCTCGACCACCACCTTGTTGGTGCGGCCATGGCTGAAGGTCTGCTTGACCTCGCCCGCCTGGACCGAGGTCTTGAGCCCCAGGGGCTTGCGGCCCAGCGTCGGCTTGTTGTCATCGCTCATGATCTTACCAATACCCTTCGTTCAATTCGTCGTCGTGGCGGCAGCGGCATCGTCCGCTCCCGCTCGCTTGCCTGCATCACCAGTCGTTTCCGCGCGGCCCAGATAACGCAACAATCGGCGCAGTGGTGCGCCAACCCGCTCGGCTGCGGCATGATCGGTCAGTGCCAGATGGACGACGTTGTCGCGGCCCAATGCCACAGACAGCGCAGCCCGGTCCAGTGGCAAGGTGATGCCTGCCATGCCCGTCCCTTCGGCTTCCATACCCACCCGCCAGGCCTGGTCGAGCTTGCGCGAACCGTCTTCGCGAGCATCGGCGGCGTGGGCCAGCCACACCACTTTGCCCATCCGGGCGTTCTCGGCGATCCGGTCCGATCCGGTCAACAGGAACCCGGCCTTCTTTTCCATACCCAACCGGTCCGTCAGGGCGCGCAGCAGGGCCGCCTCAATCCGCTCGGTCAAGTCAGCGGGAAGCTCCAGCGCGGCACCCTTGAATGCCCGCGCCAGGGCACCCTTGAGCTTGCCCTTGCTGATCGCCGCTTCCAGATCGCTGCGAGAGACCCCGATCCACGCCCCCCGACCCGGCGCGCGGGCCAGGGCATCGGGCAGGACCAGGCCATCGGGCGAGATCGCTAGGCGCACCAGATCATCGCGGGAACCGTGATCCCCGGTCAGGATGCAGCGCCGCTCGGGTTGTCCCGAGCCGGCCTGCTCCGAGGTGGCGGAACCTAGCGGCTCATTGTGAGGAATCCGCATCGGCGGCCTCCTCAACTGCTGGCTCGTCCTCGAACCAGTGCGCACGCGCGGCCATGATGATCTCGTTGCCTTGCTCTTCGCTCAGGCCATATTCGCCCAGCACGCCGCCCTTGTCCTCATCGCGGGCGGAGCGGCGCGGGGCCGAACCATCGCGGCGGCGCTGTTCAGTGCGCTTCTTGGCGATCAGCTCGTCGGTGGCAAGGTCAGCCAGGTCGTCAAGCGTCTTGATCCCGGCCTTGCCCAGGGTGACAAGCATGGCTTCGGTAAGGTGGGGCAGCTCGGCCAGAGCATCCTCGACGCCCAGCTCGCGGCGGGCCGCACGGGCGGCCTCTTCGCGGCGCTCGAGTGCTTCCGACGCACGGCTCTGCAGTTCCTCCGCCAGTTCCTCGTCGAAGCCCTCAATCGCGGCCAGTTCGGCCAGTTCGATATAGGCGACTTCCTCCAGTTCGCTGAAGCCTTCGGCGACCAGCAGCTGCGAGAGGGTTTCATCGACGTCGAGCTCTTCCTCGAACATCTTGGAGCGCTCGGCGAATTCCTTCTGGCGCTTTTCCGAAGCCTCGGCCTCGGTCATGATGTCGATCTGGGAACCGGTCAGCTGGCTGGCGAGGCGGACGTTCTGGCCGCGGCGGCCGATCGCCAGCGAAAGCTGGTCATCCGGCACCACCACTTCGATGCGGCTTTCCTCTTCGTCGATCACCACGCGGCTGACCGTGGCAGGCTGGAGCGCGTTGACCACGAAGGTCGCGGTGTCTTCGCTCCAGGGGATGATATCGATCTTTTCGCCCTGCATTTCCTGCACGACGGCCTGGACGCGGCTGCCCTTCATGCCGACGCAGGCGCCGACCGGGTCAATGCTGCTGTCGCGGCTGATCACGCCGATCTTGGCGCGGCTGCCCGGATCGCGGGCGGCGGCCTTGATCTCAATGATGCCATCGTAGATTTCGGGCACTTCCTGCGCGAACAGCTTCTTCATGAATTCGGGGTGGGCGCGGCTGAGAAAGATCTGCGGACCGCGGTTCTGGCGCTCCACCTTCATGATCCAGGCGCGGACACGCTCGCCGACGCGGGCCACTTCGCGCGGGATCTGCTGATCGCGGCGGATCACGCCTTCGGCGCGGCCGAGGTTGACGATCACGTGGCCGAATTCGACCGACTTGATCACGCCGGTGACGAGTTCGCCGGCACGGTCCTTGAATTCTTCGTACTGGCGATCGCGCTCGGCATCGCGGACCTTCTGGAAGATCACCTGCTTGGCCGACTGGGCATCAATACGGCCCAGGTCCACCGGCGGCAGCGGATCGACGATAAAGTCACCGATCTTGGCACCCGGCTGCAGCTTTTCGGCCGCCTTGAGATCAACCTGCTTGAAGTAGTCCTCAACCACTTCGACCACTTCCACCACGCGCCACAGGCGCAGGTCGCCGGTGCGCGGATCGAGCTTGGCGCGAATGTCGTTTTCGGCACCATAGCGATTGCGGGCGCTCTTCTGGATCGCCTCTTCCATCGCCTCGATCACGATCGACTTGTCGATCAGCTTCTCGTTGGCGACTGACGTCGCGATCGCAAGCAGTTCTGCACGGTTGGCGGAAATCGGACTGGCCATGTTCAGTCTTCCTGTTCTTCTTCGATTTCGTCCGCGCCACTGGTATCCAGCGGGCGGGTGGCTGCAATCAGCTTGTCGGTCAGGACCAGCTTGGCGGAATGGACATCGGTACGCGGGAACGAGACCCGGCCCGACTTCTTGTCATCAATCGTTACGACATCATCCGCGATGCCGATTAGTTCACCCTGAAGGCTCTTGCGGTTGCCCTCCACCGGATTGGTCAGCGCAACCCGCGCTTCGTGCCCGGCCCAGTTGGCAAAGTCCTTGGCACGGGTCAGCGGACGGTCAATCCCTGGCGAGCTGACTTCCAGCCGGTAGGCTTCCTCGATCAGTACCTCACCAGCTTCCTCGAGCGCATCGAGCCGGTCGGAAATGCGGTGCGACAGGGCGGCGCAGTCCTCGATCACCAGCTGGCCGGTCTCGGGCCGTTCGGCCATGATCTGGAGCGTGACTTCCTCGTCACCCACTTCACTCTTGCCGAACACGATCACGCGCACGAGATCGAAACCCAGGGCCTGGGCCTCGGGTTCTACAATCTCGATCAGGCGCTCGATATCCGCCAAGTATCTTCTCCATAGCGACCCAGAGAGCAAAGCGTTTGGTGCCGGCCCCTCTCGGCGCCAGCCCCTCCGTTGCTTCACAATTTCGGGATGGGCGCCCGATAGGCTGAGTCCCTGCCAAATGCAAGGACTATCCGCCCCGCTCCATCAGCCCATGCTTCTTCATGCAGTGACGGAGTTGGTCGTAGCTGAGGCCCAGCGCCTTGGCGGTCTGGCGCTGATTGTAACGGTGGCGCGCGAGCGCCTGTTCGATGATTGCCTTCTCATGCGCATCAACCGCAGCCCTGAGGTCGGTCACGGCATCCAGCTGGATGGCTGAGGCGGGCTGGGGCGGGGCCTGCGCAGACGCGCCCGGTGCCCGCCCATTGTCTGCCGCAAAGAGCGGCGCGGGCTTCCAAGGGCTGTCGAACGGGTCGAACACGATATGGGCGATGGGCCTGTCCCAATCGTCCCAGCGATAGACGGCGCGTTCGATCACATTACGCAGTTCGCGCACATTCCCGGGCCACTGGTAGTTTTCCAACTGGGCCATCGCGCTTTCCGAAAAGCCCGGCCAGTCTTCCCACCGCAGCTCGCTGGCCATGCGCCGGCCAAAGTATTCGGCCAGCACGCGGATATCGCCCTCGCGCACCCGCAACGGCGGCAGGGTAATGACCTCGAAACTCAACCGGTCAAGCAGGTCTGAGCGGAACTTGCCCTCCTCTGCCAGGCGCGGCAGATCCTCGTTTGTGGCGGCGACGATCCGGACGTCAACCTTGACCGGTTTGGACGCGCCAATCCGGGTGACCTCGCCATATTCAACCGCCCGGAGCAGGCGTTCCTGCGCGCCCATGCTCAGCGTTGCCAGTTCGTCGAGGAACAACGTGCCTTGGTCGGCTTCCTCGAACCGACCCGCCCGCGCTCTGGTAGCACCGGTGAAGGCTCCCGCTTCATGACCAAACAGTTCCGCCTCGATCAAAGTCTCCGGCAGCGCCGCGCAGTTAAGCGTGATCAGCGGCTCGGCCCAGCGCTTGCTGAGCTGATGGAGGCGTTCCGCGATCAACTCCTTGCCGGTGCCGCGTTCGCCGATGACCAGCACTGGGCGGCGCAGCGGCGCGGCACGGCTGGTGCGCTCCACCGCATCGAGAAAGGCACCGGATTGGCCAATGAATTGAACGTCGCGTTCCACGCCATCCCTCCTTTGCGCCAATTTATAGCGAAAATTCCCAACATCGGGCAATCCTTCCTAAATGTCGTTCGTCGAATTGTTGAAAAAGCAACGGATTTGCTGGCCGCAACGCATTTGGCACGCTCCTTGCTGAGTGGTGGACAACACCAACGAAGGACACGCAATCATGTTCGGCAAGCAAGTCTCGCAGCGCTCATTCCTCGACAAGGCGATCTTCGCCTCGGTCGCGGCCATGCTGGCGATGAACGTTTTTGTGCTGGCCCAGCAGCTGCACCAGGCACCCACCTTTGCCGCGGCCGGTCACTCGGCCGCGACGGCTCAGGCCTGAGCGGTAACGCTGCCGTGAACGATCCCCTTTCCCCCCTTGGGCCGGACGCTTCCGATCCCCCCGCCGGCGGTTCCCAGTCCCCCCGCCGCGAAGGTCCGGCCCAAACCCTGTTCGACAGCGTCAAGCGCGCCTCCCGCTTCGATAGCGAGGTGGAGCGCCTGCGCCGTTCGCCGACCCCGACTGCCGCTTCCTCTTCTGCCGGAGTTCCCTGGATGGGCATTTTCAGCCGCACCCGTGATATTATTGCAGCCAACTTCACCGACCTGCTCGACAAGGCAGATGACCCCGAAAAGATGATCCGCATGATCATCTTCGAGATGGAGGAAACTCTGGTCGAAGTGCGCGCCAGCGCGGCTCGGACGATTGCCGACCAGAAGGAAATGCACCGCCACACGGTCAAGCTGGACCGGCTTCAGGCCGACTGGGCGGAAAAGGCCCAGCTCGCCCTGTCGAAGGACCGCGAGGACCTGGCGCGCGCTGCCCTGGTCGAAAAGAAGAAGGCGGCCGACATGGCCGACCAGCTGAAGGCGGAGATCGCCGTGCTGGACGATGCTTTGCGCGCATACGAGCTGGACATCGAAAAGCTACAGAACCGCCTGCGCGAAGCGCGCAGCCGCCAGACCGCGATTGCCGCGCGCCTCGAAAGCGCCGAGAACCGGGTCAAGCTGCGCACGCTGCTGGCCAGCGAGCGGGTCGACGAGGCGATGGCCCGGTTCGACCAGCTGGAGCGCCGCGTCGACTATGCCGAGGGCCGTGCCGATGCGCTGGGCCTGGCCGATGGCACCGGCAAGCCGAGCCTGGCGGACGAGATCGCCGCCCTCGCCGGGCAGGACAAGATCGACGAGGAACTGGAAGCCATGAAGCGGGCGCTGGGCGGCCCGGATGGTTCGAAGCAGGAGGGTTGAGCCGTGGATTGGACCGCAGTTATCGTCATTCCCACCATCTTCATCGGCCTGCCGTGGATCATCCTGCACTACGTGACCAAGTGGAAAACGGCCGCAACGCTGACTGTCGATGATGAGGCCATGCTGGAAGAGCTCTACCAGCTCGCCCGCCGGCTCGACGAGCGGATGGACACGGTTGAACGGCTGGTCGCCAATGACAGCCCCGAGTTCAAGCCGGCTCGCCTGATGCATGACCGCGCGCTGGACAACCAGCCGCTGACCGAAGTCGAAAAGCTGCTCGCCAAGAGGGGGAGGAAGTAAGATGAACAGCCCGCGCACCACCTTCTATCGCGATAAGCAGAACGCCAAATTCATGGGCATCTGCGCCGGGATCGCCGACTATACCGGGATCAACGCGATCTGGGTCCGCCTTGCAGCGATTGGTCTGGTCTTCATGACCGGCGGCGGGATCATCCCGTTCTACTTCCTGGCCGGATTGCTCGCCAATAAGAAGCCGCCGCACCTCTATGTCGACCGGCAAGAGCAGCAGTTCTGGCAGCGCGTCCGCCAGAGCCCGGCCCGCACTGCCCGCGACGTGCGCGCCACGTTCCGCGACATCGACCGCCGCCTGGCCGACGTAGAGCTGCACTACGTCTCGGCCAATCCGCGCCTGTCCGATGAGATCGAACGCCTGCGCTGAGCATTAAATCCGGATGGGAACTTTACGATGGAAGGCGTTCTTGCCCTTTTGATCCCGATCTTTGCCTTGTGCATCCCGATGGTCGCACTCTGGACCAAGCACTTGCAGAAGGTCGCCGAGATTAACGCGCAGGCCACCGCTGAAAAGGCTGCGCAATATGCCACACACAACACCGAACTCGAAGAGCGGGTGCGAGTTCTTGAGCGGATCGTGACCGACAAGGGCTATGACGTGGCCAGCCAGATCGAGGCGCTGCGTGATGCCCGCAAGGTCGAAGCCCTGCTCGACAATCGCGAGAAGGAAGTCCGCTGATGTTCGAGGGACCCGCATTTGTAATTGCGATCATCGCACTGTCGATCGGCGGCTGGCTGGCGAACAACTGGATCCGGGCCAAGCACGGCTATGCCCTGGAAGACGAATGGGGCGGTAAGACTTCGCTGCCCGATACGAAAGCCAACCAAGCCCTGAAAGCCGAAAATGCCGAACTGCGTGAACAACTGGCCCACTTTGCGGACCGGGTGAAGGTGCTGGAACGGATCGTCACGGACAAAAGCATCAACGTCGCCGCCCAGATCGAGGCACTGCGCGACGAGAGCGAGATCAAGGCGCTGGGTTCAACAACCCGCGAGAAGGAAGCGAAGTAATGGAATTCGGCGAATTCATGGCTTTTGCGGTCGTCGTGGGCGGCACGATCGCCATCGTCCGCACCATGGCCGAGGTCTACAAGCGCAAGCTGGCCTTGCGCGAACGCGAGATCGAACTGCAATTGCAGCACCGCAGCAGCAGCGAGGGCAGCGCCAGCGCCACCACGATCGCCCGGCTGGAAGACCGTGTGCGCGTGCTGGAACGCATCGCCACGGACAAGGGGCAGGACGTGGCCCGCCAGATCGAGGCGCTTCGCGAAGAGCGCGCGGCCCCTGCCATTGCATCGAAGGACCGGGAGCACGCGTGATGGACGCCGAGAAGTTTCAAATGGTGATGACCCTGCTGAGCGGCAGCATGGTTGTGGCATTGGCCGGGATCGGCGGGTGGATTTACACCACCCGGATGCGGATCAAGGCCGGCTACCCGCTGAGCGGCGCCTGGGGCCAGAGCGTTTATCCAAAGACCTCCAGCCAGGAAATCGAACGGATCAAGCTGCTCAGCCAGGAGAATGCCGAACTCCGCGCGGAGCTTGGTTCGGTCAAGGACCGTCTCGCGAACGTCGAGCGCATCGTGACCGACAGCGGCTATCAATTGACCCATCAGATCGACGCGCTGCGACAGCTGCCTGAAGGCGCAAAGAACTGACGGCAGAGCGATACGGGAAGGGGAATATGGAAATGAGCTTCTGGACCGCCGTCGTGATCATCGTTGCGATCACGGCTTTCGCCAACATTCGCATCGCCAAGTACCGGGCGCAGAACGGTGCCTATGGCCCGGGCGGGCTGGCAAACGGCACCGGCTATTCAGCCCTGCCCGGCCCGCGCGAAGAAGAATTGCAGCGCGAAGTCCAGGACCTGCGTGAGCGGGTCAAGGTGCTCGAGCGGATTGCCACCGATGGACGCAAGACCACGCAGCTTGCCGACGAAATTGAAAGCCTGCGCGACCGCTGAGGTGCGCCGGACAAGAGAAGTAAGGGAGAACCCGCCATGTACAGCGAAACCTTCCTGATCGCCACGGCCAGCCTGCTGGCGATTGCCATCGTCACCACGGCCACGCTTAAGGGGTGGCAAGGCTGGCTGTCCCTCAAGTCGCGCGAGCTTGACAGCCGCCGGCCTGAGCCCGACGCTGGCAATCCCGCGGGCATGGCCCGGATCGAAATCGCCGACCTCAAGGAGCGGATTCGCAAGCTTGAGGCCATTGCAGCAGGAGTGGATCTGTGAGCGCCAGCCCAGTCGAGAAAGTCACCAATGCCGGGATCGGCCTTGGCAGCGCGATCGCCGTGGCGATTTCGTGGAGCGTCAACAAGTCGATCCTCTGGGCGATCCTCCACGGTTTCCTCGGTTGGTTTTACGTGATCTATCATGCTTTCACCCGTCCCGGCGGACTGAGCGGATAGTGCTGCGCCGCACAGTGCGGACAAAGGCCGGGTTGCGATAGTTGCCCGACCCCCTAAATGCCCCCCATGCGCAGCCTTTCCGACATCCTAGACGAGTACGAGTTTCTTGAAGGCGATGAGCGCTATCGCTTGCTGATCGAACTCGGCCGCGAGCTTGAGCCGATGCCCGAAGCGCTGAAGACCGACGCGACTCTGGTGCGCGGCTGCTCGGCCTCGGTCTGGGTCTATCCCACCCGTACGGACGAAGGCAGCCTGCATTTTCTGGCCGATAGCAACGCCGCGATTACCAAGGGAATTATTGCTCTGGTTCTATCCGCCGTGCAGGACCAACCGCCTGGCGCAGTCGCGGCGCTTGATGTCGCCGCCGCCCTTGAACCCTTTGACCTGAAAAACCAGCTCAGTTCAAACCGCACTCAAGGGATTCCCAACATGATCGCGCTGATCCAGGAAACCGCCAGCCGCTATGCGGAGGCCTGAATGCTGGCGCGTCCGCTTTATCTGACCGGCGGGCTGACCGCGCTGGGCCTTGGTCTGATCGGGGTGGCCTTGCCGATCGTGCCGACTGTGCCGTTCCTGCTGCTAGCGGCCTTCTGCTTTGCCCGCAGCCATCCCGAATGGGCGCAGCGGCTCTATGACCATCCCACCTATGGCCCTGGCCTGCGCGATTGGCGCGATCGCCGCGCAATCCGCCGCAAGGCCAAGATCTCTGCCCTACTCGCCATGACGGCGGGCGTGGGCTTTACGTGGTATACGGTGGGCTTTCCCTGGGCGTGGATTTCGATTGCGGTTCTGGTGATCGCTGGAACCTGGATCTGGACGCGGGCTGAATAAGCCCGCGATCAATCGCCAACCGCTTCGCGCACTACAGCAATCCCGGCCGCACGCTGGGCTTTCAGTTCCTGCTTCAGCACAGCTGGATCGCGGGCGACAACGAAGCCGAAGCTGACCCCGCCCTCTTTGCCGATTGTGGCATGGTGCAGCTTGTGCGCCTGGACCAGCCGCTTGGCATAGCCACGCTTGGGCACCCAGCGGAAGTACCGCTGGTGGATCAGACCATCGTGGATCAGCGTGTAGACGATGCCGTAAAACAGCACGCCCAGCCCGATCCATGTGCCCGGTTCCCAGGCCGACGCACCCATGATCAGCGGCGAGCCAACCGCGAACATCGAAATGCTCATGGCCGCGCCGACCACGCCGTAAAGGTCGTTCTTCTCGAACACCTTGTCGTGCGGTTCATGGTGGTCACGGTGCCAGCCCCAGCCCCAGCCGTGCATGATATACTTGTGACTGGCCCAGGCGATCCACTCCATTGCCAGGAAAGTGGCCAGGACGATCAGGATGATGGCGGGCAGCGACATGGCCGGCCCTATAGCGCGCTATTCCGGCTTGGGGAAGAAATAGGCGGCGATCTCTGCCCCGATCCGGGCCGGGCGCAGGGTCTGGGCGTCAATGCAGCACCAGCTTGAGCGGACCTCGGCCAGCACGTCCTCGCCGCGCTGGATCACAGTGTGGTAAAAAGCCCGCGCGCCCTGGATGCTTTCCAGCAGGACATTGGCCACCACCGCATCGTCTAGAAAGGCCGGTTTGCGATAAGTGATCTCATGCTTCAGCGCGACCCAGGCCCGCTCGGCCACGGCTTGCGGTGGGGCCAGGCCGCGCCAGTGCGCCAGCACGGCATCCTGCACCCAGTTTAGGTAGCGAGCATTGTTCACATGGCCCATGAAATCAATATCGTCGGGCAGGATCTTGATCGGGAAGCGCAGAGCAAGAGTGTTCATGCAACGAACATAGCGATCGAATGTTACGATTCCCATATGCCCGGTAAAAGAAGCTTGCTTGCCAAGCGTCGCTTAGTCTGATTATCGGCACGGCATGAGCAGCAATCCCCGCACCCTTTACCAGAAGATCTGGGACGCCCACGTGGTCGAGACCCGCGACGATGGAACGGCGCTGATCTTTATCGACCGCCACCTGGTCCACGAAGTGACCAGCCCCCAGGCGTTCGACGCGCTGCGGCTGGCGGGCCGCAAGGTGCGCCGGCCTGATCTCACCCTGGCTGTGCCCGATCACAATCTGCCCACCACTGCCAGGCGCGATGCCGCCGGTGTGCGGGTGCCGATTGCCGATCCGGAAAGCGCCGCGCAGCTCGCCGCGCTGGAGCGCAACGCGCCCGAATTCGGCATCCGCTATATCGGCGATGCCGATGCTGAGCAGGGCATCGTCCATGTCGTGGG
Organism: Novosphingobium sp.; assembly: GCA_044238415.1. Classification (GTDB taxonomy): domain Bacteria; phylum Pseudomonadota; class Alphaproteobacteria; order Sphingomonadales; family Sphingomonadaceae; genus Novosphingobium. Next base: position 14,192 of record JBIIDJ010000008.1, on the reverse strand, counting down.
GCCAGAACAGGGCTTCTCGCTGCCCGGCGCGACGATTGTCTGCGGGGATAGCCACACCGCCTGCCATGGCGGGCTGGGGGCGCTGGCCTTTGGCATCGGCACCAGCGAAGTGGAGCATGTGCTGGCCACGCAAACCCTGCTGCTCAAACAGTCGAAGGCGATGGAAGTACGGATCGAGGGCCAGCTTGGCCCCGGCGTCACGGCCAAGGACCTGGTCCTGCACATCTGCGGTGTGCTGGGCGCCGCCGGAGGGACTGGCTATGTCATCGAATATACCGGCCAGGCGATCCGTGATTTGTCAATCGAGGGCCGGCTGACCGTTTCCAACATGGCGATCGAACATGGCGCCCGCGCCGGGCTGATCGCGCCGGACGAGAAGACCTTCGCCTACCTCAAGGGACGGCCCTTTGCCCCCAAGGGGGCGGACTGGGACACGGCAGTGGCCTGGTGGCGGAGCCTCGCCACCGATCCGGGCGCGACTTATGACAAGGTGGTGGTGATCAACGCGGCGGAAATCGCCCCCACCGTCACCTGGGGCACCAGCCCGGAAGATACCGCCCCGATCACCGGCACGGTCCCCGCGCCCGAAAGCTTTTCCGATCCGTCCAAGCAGGAAGCCGCCCGCAAGAGCCTGGACTACATGGGGTTGACCCCAGGCCAGCGGCTGCAGGATGTGGAAGTGCAGAACGTCTTCATCGGATCGTGCACCAACAGCCGGATCGAGGATCTGCGCGCCGCCGCCGCCGTGCTGAAGGGACGGACCAAGGCGCCGGGCGTCAAGTGGGCGATCGTGGTCCCCGGCTCTGGCCTGGTCAAGCGCCAGGCAGAGGCCGAGGGGCTCGACCGGATCTTCATCGCAGCCGGCCTTGAATGGCGCGAACCGGGCTGCTCGGCCTGCCTCGGCATGAACCCAGACAAGGTGCCGCCGGGCGAGCGCTGCGCCTCTACTTCCAACCGCAACTTCGTTGGCCGCCAGGGGCCCGGATCGCGCACCCATCTCGTCTCTCCCGCGATGGCGGCGGCGGCAGCGGTAACGGGGCGGCTCTGCGATGTGCGGGAGTTGGCAAGGTTGAACTAGCAACCTGGCCGCCGAAATTCACCGGCACTTGCGTCGACCAGAAACAATGCGATGCAAAACTGGAATGCATAACTGGCCGGGAAACCCGACCAGATCAGGGCGCATTGATCCATGCCAGGCGGAACTTGTGGCGTCGGGACGGCGGCGACATCGGTTGGACAAAGCAACCGATTGTGATTTGACACAAGTTTGACGCTACGAGCGCTAACAGCTTCCCGAACAGACTAGAGACGCCGGCGCAGACAACCTCCGCGCCAAAGATCCGTGCCGATGCGCCGGGGAGGGCCAGATGCAGGGAGCCGTTCGAATTGGGCCGGCCATGAGCGTAGATCAGGGCGAAAGTCACCGACGGCGCAAAGCAATCATCCCATCAATATTTGATTGTTTCGCGGATTAATCCTCATTTTTGCAGGTGTGATTGAGAGAAAATGAAACGTTTGATACTTTGGACCGGATCGTTGCTGTCGATCTTGACGATTTCGCTGGCTCTTGCCGTAAATCTGCCGCTCACCACCCCCCCAAATAACGGTCTGGCCAAGGACCTCGTCATCAAGGACGTCAACGTTATTGACGTAGAGGATGGCAAGATTGTCCCCAATCAGGATGTCCTTATCAAGGATGGCGTCATCAGTTCGATTGAATCAACGTCAAACAAAGATCATTCTGGCACGCTTCATGTTGTCGACGGGCGCGGGAAATACCTGTCACCAGGCCTGTGGGATATGCACACCCATTCCTTCAAGGTATCCCCTCAAACTCACCATCCGTTGTTTATTGCAAACGGGGTGCTGAGTGTGCGGGATATGTCAGGATGTATGTCTGAAGATGACAATTTCTGGGCCTGCATCAAGGACAGAAAAGCCTGGAACCAACAGACTCAATCCGGAACAGGCCTGGCACCAAGATACTTCCTGCAAAGCAGCTATCAGACCAACGGAGGGAACGAAGTTCCTGACGGGTTCCCATCGTTCTTCAAGGCAAATCAGGTTGAAAACATTGACGAACTCGTATCCTTCTACAAGGATTCGGGCGCTGACTTCATCAAGGCCTATTCCGATCTCTCGCCCGAAGCCTACAAGGCATTGGCTAAAGCAGCAGAAAAGCGCGGCCTGGGAATAGCAGGTCACCAACCGTGGCGAGTCTCATTGCCTGATATCATTGCTGCGAAACAACAGACCATTGAACACCCTCGCCTGTTCCTTATCGAATGCTTCAAAGGGCATGAGCAATTTCGTTCGCTCTCCGACCCCCTTTCCATTTACTCAATCGAGTTCAAGGCCCGGCTTGTTGATGAGCATGACAATGCACGCTGCGCTGAAATGTTCCGAAAACTGGCAAGCTCGGATACCTTCTGGACCCCCACGATGACTGTTTTACAGCTGGGCGCGAAAGCGAACGATCCATCGTTCCGCGAAGACCAGCGTTTGCGCTACATCCCTTCCGTGATCAGTTTCGGTATGTGGCAAGGAGACGCTGACAATTCCGCCAAGGGTGCGACCACGCAGCAAGGACGCAACGTCAACATCGAAATGTATGCACTGGCGATGAAGAACCTGGCTCAAGCACATGATGCAGGGGTCAAACTTCTGCTCGGCACCGATACTGGCGACAGCTATGTTTTCCCGGGCTTCAGCGTTCACGACGAGATGGCTGAGTATGTAAGGGCAGGGATTTCCCCACAAGACGTGCTGCGGATAGCCACAATCGATGCAGCCAAGTTTAGTCGTGTTGAAGATAAATTTGGCTCAATCCAGGTTGGCAAGGCGGCTGACATGATTCTTATGTCCGCCAATCCATATTCCGATATTCACAACACCAAAAAAATCGAAGCAGTGTTTTATGGTGGCCGTTATTTCGATCGGTCGGCGCTTGATGGACTATTGGATTTTGCCGAGCAGCAAGCTGGCAGCATTCACCTGAATGTCCGAATCTTGTGGGATGCACTGAGCAGTCCATTGGTGCGGGTTCAGCTGGCGGATTGAACTGGTACTGCTCATGCATTGGCTAAGCGTCGGGATTTCGGAAGCTTGCAGCCGGCTGCAGGATTTCCGGAATTCCTGCGCCAGCGCGGCTCTTGGGAAGGCATCTTCCCGCCAGACGCGACCATCGCCTTTACGGCAAACCTCGTAAGGCCAATTGTGGTCAGCCGTCCACCGGGCGAACATTCTGCACGCCGGGTTGGCAAATTCTTCGCCCACCCTTGAAACCGGACCGGTGCAACTTCATAGAGCCTTCCATGACTGACAAACCAGAGAAGCCCAGCTGGACCGGCAAGGCCGCGCTCGCCGGGGCCGCGATTGGTTCCGCCGCGATCGCTGCGGCGCTGCTTTATGCTTCACGCCGCAAGGAACGCGTCGACAAGGCCAAGGACGCCCCTAACGATGTGCCGGAGACCGATTGATGGAAGCGATCCGACAGGTTGAGGGGCGCGCGATCCCCTTTGGGGCGAAGAATGTCGATACCGACGTAATCATCTCGGCAAAGTGGCTGAAGACCATCACCCGCGAGGGCCTGGGGCGCGGTGCGTTCGAAACGATCCGGGCCGATCCCGACAATCTGTTCGACAGCGCCGAGTTCAAGGGTGCGCCAATCCTGATCGCCGGGGACAATTTCGGCTGCGGGTCCAGCCGCGAACATGCCGCCTGGGCGCTGCTGGACCTGGGTATCACCGCAGTAGTCGCGCCCAGCTTTTCCGACATCTTTTCCGGCAATGCCTTCAAGAACGGTATCCTGACCGTGGTCCTGCCGCAGGAACAGATTGATCGCCTGCTGGAAGTGGCGAAGACCGATACCGTCCACATCGATCTGGAAAGCCAGACCGTCACCACCCCGTTCCAGGATCGCTTTACTTTCGAGATCGATCCTTTCCGCAAGCACTGCCTGCTCAACGGCCTTGACGAGATCGGCCTGACTCTGGCGCGCGATGCGGCGATCAGCACTTACGAACAAAAACACCGCACGGAGCTGCCTTGGCTCGCGACGGGAACGGGAGCAGCAGCATGAAAGCACTTCGCAGCCACGCCATTGGCGGTCCGGACAGCCTTACCCTTGACGAACTGGAGAGCCCGGTCCCCGGCCCGGGCCAGGTCCGGATCAAGGTCAAGGCCTGCTCGATCAACTATCCCGACGTGCTGATCATCAAGGACATGTATCAGTTCAAGCCGGCACGCCCCTTTGCGCCGGGCGGTGAACTGGCCGGTGTTGTCGATGCTGTGGGCGAAGGCGTGACCCAATGGAAGGTCGGCGACCGCGTGATCGCGATGATGGGCAACGGCGGCCTTGCCACCGAAGTGCTCGCCGACGCAGCGCGACTGTTCCCGCTGCCCGATGGCGTCTCTTTCGAAACCGGTGCCTCACTGCTGATGACCTATGGCACCAACATGCACGGCCTGCTCGATCGCGGGCACCTCAAGGCGGGCGACACCCTGCTGGTGCTGGGCGCGGCCGGCGGCGTCGGCCTTTCGGCTGTTGAGCTGGGCAAGGCTTATGGCGCCCGGGTGATCGCCGCGGTCTCAACCGAGGAAAAGGCCGAGGTCGCGCGCGAACACGGCGCGGACGACGTGGTGATCTATCCCCGCGCGCCGTTTGACAAGGACCAGTCGAAGGCCCTCGCAGAAGCCTTCAAGGCGGCCTGTGGTCCTGAAGGCGCCAATGTGATCTACGACATCGTCGGCGGTGACTATTCCGAACCAGCGCTGCGCTCGATCGCCTGGGAGGGCCGGTTTTGCGTGGTCGGCTTTCCGGCGGGGATTGCCCGCCTACCACTCAACCTGACCCTGCTGAAGAGCTGCGACGTCTGCGGCGTGTTCTGGGGGGCCTTCACCGCCCGCGATCCGGCAGCCAATGCCAAGCACATTGCGACGCTGTTCGAACTGTTAAAGGCCGGCAAAATCAACCCGCGCGTTTCCGCGACTTTCCCGCTGGAACGCGGGGGCGAGGCAATCTCTCTGCTGGAATCGCGTGCAGCGATCGGCAAGGTCGTGGTAACAATGGACTGACAGCCGGGCCAGGCGGCCAGGATTAGGAGACGTGCGATGAAGACTGCCCGGATCATAGCCCTTGCCGCGCTGGCCACCACGGCCTTTGCAGTCCAGGCCCAGACCAAGCCCGCCAAACAGACCAAGCCTGCGTCCGTCGAGGCGCCCTCGCCTGAGGACATTGTCGCCGCGCGACAGGCCGCCATGGTGATGTCGGTCGGTGCCACCAGCGCGATGCGCTCGGCTGCAGCCAATGGCGCCCCAGTCAAGAACCTGGCCTTTGTCGCCAGCGGTGTCGCCAAGTGGGGCGCCTCGCTCCCGGCGATGTTCGCCCCCAGCACCGCTAAGGTACCGAGCCGCGCCAAGCCGGAAGTGTGGACCGACCAGGCCGGTTTCGCCGCCAAGGCCAAGGAGTTCGCCGATGCGACCGCAGCCCTGGCTGCTGCCGCCAAGGCCGATGACAAGGAGGCCTTCGCTGCCGCGCTTGCCAGCACCAATGCATCGTGCAAGGGCTGCCATGATTCCTTCCAGGCACCCCCGCCAGCCGCCAAGGCCGGCTGAGGGGGCCGCCAGACCGACCGACAGGAGCCTGCATGACCAATTTCAACGACCGCGAGCGCGCCGAAGAGGCCAAGTTTGCGATGGATGAAGACACCCAGTTCCGCCTGAGCGCGCGGCGCAACCGCCTGCTCGGCCAGTGGGCGGCGGAGCAGATGGGCCTTTCTGCAGTCGAGGCCGAAGCCTATGCCAAGGCGGTGGTCCAGGCCGATTTCGAGGAAGCCGGCGACGAGGACGTAATCCGCAAACTGCTCGGTGACCTTACCAGCGCTGGGATCGACACCAGCGAGGCCGACATCCGCGCAGCGCTGGAGGCCAAGACGGTCGAAGCCCGCCGCGCCCTGCTGGGCTGATCGGAACACCCGCATGCCGATGCCCGGAGCCGAGATCGAAGCGCTGATCCGCGCCGCCCTGCCCGATGCGCAGATCACCTTGACGGATCTTGCTGGCGACGACGATCATTGGGCCGCCCATGTTGTTTCTGCAGCCTTCATCGGCAAGCCGCGCGTCGCCCAGCACAAGCTGGTCTATGCCGCCTTTGGCGGTCGGCTCGGCGGTGAACTCCACGCCTTGCAACTGACCACCGCCGTCCCCAAGTGAGGCGGCGAGGAGCCTTTGCCCATGACTGAAACCAATTCCCGCATCGCCGATCTCGTCTCTACGCACGATGTCGTGCTGTTCATGAAGGGAACCCCGCTGTTCCCGCAGTGCGGCTTTTCCAGCCGCGCTGTGGCCATCCTCGAGCGGCTGAACGTGCCATTCGAAGGGGTCGACGTGCTTCAGGACATGGAGATCCGCCAGGGCATCAAGGCCTTTTCCGATTGGCCAACCATTCCGCAGCTTTACGTTAAGGGCGAGTTTGTTGGCGGCAGCGACATCATGATGGAAATGTACGAGGCTGGCGAGCTGCAGCAGATGATGGCAGAAGCCGGGATCGCGCCGATCGAGTAACGGTCCGCATCCGAACCAAGAACAGACGGCCATCCGCAAGGGTGGCCGTTGTCGTTTGCGGTTTCGGGGAGTTCTCGGGGAGGCGGAGCCGCGGAGACCAGAGTGCGGCCCCGCCTCTATCGAGACTGCTTGGGGTACAGATATAAAAGCACGGCCCGTGCCAACTCTGGCTAATCCCCTTTTTCCGGGCCAGAACATGGCTAGCGCCGCGTTAACCTGTCGCAGCTTGTAAAGTTTGCCGACAAGTAACCGTCCGGTTGCATTTGCGGCTTGGCAAAGGGGGATGGCGCGGGCAGGCTGCATGGCGATGAATCTGGACCTTGAATATGACGAAAGCGGCGAAGAGCCGCCCGCCACCCCCGCCGCCACTCTGGTGATCTTCCGCCGCGCTGCTGCCGGCGGCGCCCCGCAGATCCTGATGGTAGAGCGATCCGCATCAATGGCCTTTGCCGGAGGCGCGGCCGTGTTCCCTGGCGGCCGGGTCGACGATGCCGATCGCACCTTGGCAGCGGCGCTCGGCGCCAATGACGACGAGGCTGTCCACGAACTCGCCGCCCGGATTGCCGCAGTGCGCGAGACGCTGGAGGAAACCGGGCTGGTGCTCGGCATGCGCCAGCGCCCGACGTTGGACGAAGCGCGCCGCGCCCGGGCGATCCTGCTGGCCGAAGGCACCCTGGAGCCGACCTTGGCGGCCATGGACTGGCAGCTCGATCTTGACAGCCTGATCCCCTTTGCCCGCTGGCGTCCCAAGCATCGCCATATGCGGATTTACGATACCCGCTTCTACCTGGCCGACCTGGGCACTGGCGCGGTTGATCTGCTGGTTGACGAAACAGAGAACACCCGCCTGTTCTGGACCAGTGCTGCCGAAGCACTGGACCATGCGGAGGCCGGTCGGATCAGCGTGATTTTCCCGACCCGTCGCAACCTGGAACGGCTGGCTCAGTTCGGCAGCTTCGATGAGGCCGTGGCCCATGTCGAACGCTATCCCAGCCAGATGATCACCCCCTTCGTGACTGAAGAGGGCGGCCAGCGCTGGCTGCGGATCCCGGCTGATGCCGGCTATCCGATAACCGGCGAAGTGCTGGAAAGCGCCGCGCGCGGTTGATGGTCCATCGCTGATGGAAAAGCGCCCCCGCGCCATGGCTCGGATTGAGCCGACGCAGGGGCAAGGTGCCGACGGGAAAGGAGATCGCCGTCGGTGGGTCGCAGGCCGGTTTTAGCCGGTGCGCGGCCACCTTGCCGTGATGGAGATCACGCTCGGCGCTAAGGATCAGGCGCGTTCAGGGTTTCGAGACTGGAGGACAGGTAGCGCACCATCAGGTCCAGCGCTTCCGGTTCGATCTGCAGAAGGGTGCGCCGCTTGTCCGATGGATCGCCAGCGCGCCGGACGAGCCCGGCATCGACCAACTGTGCAACATGCCGCAAAGCCGTGCTGAACGAAACTCCCGAAGTGGCGCAAACACTTGACGTTGGCAGCGCCTCGCCTTTGAGTCCCGCTGCCGTCAGATCAATCAGCATTCCCCAAGCCGGACCGGAGAGGATCTGGGGATTGAAGTACTTTGCCCGAGTCTGGCGCGCCTTAAGCAAGGCGGTGGCAAATTTCTGCAACTCTTCGACACTGGGTTGCCGCGGCTCCGTACCGTCGCTTGCTGCGCTGGACCGGTGTGGTTCGGCCAATCGCGCCAACCGGTATTGCGTCGCGAGCCGCGCCCATCTGGACGTGGCCCGGCGCAGCGCCGCGGCCATACCGTCCACCGTCACCGGCTTTTCGATGAAATCTATCGCACTGGCTCGCATGGCCGTAACCAGTTGATCGATCGATGACTGAGCGGTCATCACGATGCCAACCATGGGGCGCATCTGCATGAAGCGCTCGGACAACTCGTTCAACAGAGACAGACCGTCCATCCCTGGCATGCGGATGTCGGTGATGACGATGCCGATCGCGGCATCATTTGCGAGGATCTGCAACGCTGCTGGCGCATCTGCGGCAGGAATGCAGTGATAGCCCAACCGGCTTAGCAGCTCGACTGACTCTTCCAGGAAGGCAACATCGTCATCGACAATGAGCACCTTGCATTGCGGCAACGTTACCGCGTTGCCATCTGAGTCATCGGAAAATCCAGCCACTCGTAATTCCTAATCAGTATGGCGGTTTCCCGAACGTCACATGACGCCTTACCATCCACCTTTGCCCCTAGAGACGGAAGCATACACTCCAATTACAATTAGTGCCAAAATGGCAGCGATTTTTGAAACCAATACGGTATTTCCCTTAGTGAGATGGAAATTTCACGACATAACGGCCCCCAGCAGGGTAAAGATTCTGACAACGTGGACGGCGATCCAACGCCGCTGTGGTCAATCGGGGACGGTGGAGCAATCAATGGATAAGCCGCGAATAGCGCATGACTTGCGCCAGCCTCTGAATGTTATCAGGCTGACAGTGGCCAACATGCGGGCACGACTGGCACACAGCTTGCCCCAGGCTGATCTGATCTATCTTGAGACTAAGTTGCAGCGTATTGAAGAGCAAGCGGACCGGCTGGCACACGCACTAAAGCTGGCCGAAGAAGACGATGCCGACCTGGAGTTGACGAAAACAAAGCGGAAAGGCTGAGGGCCGATGTATGGCATGATCCACCGAGCGTTGCGCCAGATGGTTCTTGACACCGAGGGCAGTCACACATGGCAAGTGATTGAACAACGGGCCGCCATCGGCCCGGCTCATCTGATCAGTTCCGCAGTTTATGATGATGATACGACGCTGCGGGTGCTGTCAGCCACCTCCGAAACTCTGAACGAAGCCTTGGATCGCCTGCTGTATCGATTTGGCATTTACTGGATCGAATATGCCGAGAAAAGCTCGTTTGCTCCGATCCTGAATTTCACGGGAGCAGATCTGGAAAGTTTCATCCGCAACCTCGACACGATGCATCGAACCATCACTGACGTCTTGCCAGGCTCGCAAATGCCAAGCTTCCTGGTTCAGGACCGGCAACCGGGCCGAATGATCGTACAGTACAGATCGCATCGCACCGGCCTGGAGCCCTTTGTAGAAGGACTACTGGTCGGCCTGATCGAAAGATTCGGGCTTGAAGGCAGCGTCAACCGGCTTTCTGCTGGCGATGCCGGGGTAATCTTCTCCCTCGAATACAGGCAAAGATAGAACCGTGCTGGTCAATTTCGATGACGAGCGACTGCATGCGATCTTCCCTGCCAATATCGTTATCGCGCATTCGGGGACAATCAGGGAGTTCTCCAAGGCAATAGGACGCATCTATCCCGAATTATCGATCGGCGACATGCTGACCGATCATTTCGACATCTGCGAGGCCAAAACCAACCAACCGGTTGTCATTGGTGCCGATGTCCAGTCGCTTGTCCGGTTTGATGCCAAGTCAGGAAAGGTTCCCATCAGCGGTTGGATTGTGCCGGCGGGACAAGATTACCTCATTGCCATGCGGATCACTCCGACCAACTACAGCCTGGACAACACGGTGCTGCAGATGTCGGATTTCCCCCCCGGCGATCCGGTGGTTCACGGCATCTTGATGGCTTCCATGCAGCGCGCCCTAATTGAGGAGCAGAGCCTGATCGCTCTGGAATTGGCCAAGGCGCGCCAGAAGGCAGAGCAATTGCTGACCCGTTTCAGCCGGGTGGCCGGGTTCATGGCTCACGATTTCAACAACTACCTTTCGATCATCAGGCTGAACTGCGATCGGCTGCTGTCGGAGCGAGACGCAGATCTTCAGCTGATCCGCATCGTTGATATCATCAGGACCACCGCCGCACGCGGTTCGCTCATCACACAGTCCCTGATGATGCTGGCCAACCAGCGCGAGGATGCCGTGCTGCCCGTGGTCATTGATGATCTGGTGGCAAAGAACGAAGCCTTCCTTGCGATAGTCTCCGGCACGCAGGCGGAATTCAAGCTCGATCTGCAAGCCGCCGGCAAGATCTGCCTGCTTAGTCCGGTGATGCTGCTGAACTGCGTGATAAACCTGCTGGTCAACGCACGCGACGCTATGCCGGAAGGAGGGGCAGTAACCATTTCGACCAGCTTGGTGCCGGCATCCAAACTCACGAAACTGATCACTGCGCCGCCATCCGGCTGGTTTGTCCGGCTTTGCGTAACGGACAGCGGGATGGGGATGACCGAAGAAGTGCTGTCCCAGGCTTTCGAGCCGATGTTTTCCACCAAAGAGCATGGCAATGGCCTCGGCCTCGCCTCGGTCCGCGATTTCGCTGTCGCGCTGGGTGGGCAAGCGAGGGCGGAATCGACCCCCGGCAAGGGCACGACAGTGGAAATCCTGCTGCCGGTCTGCGAAACGGTGCCAGGTTCCGAAGATGTGGCGACGGAGCACCAGTCGCACGCACCATCGAGCGCAAAAACCATCGCGATCCTTGTGGTTGAGGACGAACCCTACGCCCTGGAAGCGCTGTGTGAACTCCTCGAAGCTGCCGGGTTCAAGGTGCACGGTGTTGCCACTGTCAGCGAAGCGAGGCTCGCTTTGGTAGCCGCCCGGTTTGACTTGTTACTGACTGACATCGTGCTGGGACACGACAGCGGAGTGGAACTGGCCCGAGACGCGCAGGAAGTGGTGCCTGGAATCGGAATTTTGCTCATGAGCGGCTATGTGCCGCCATCCGAACTGCTCGATTCCAACTGGGAATTGATACAAAAGCCGATCAACTCGGAGCACTTGATCAACCTGATCAATGCCATGGCCTGATCGCCGTTAGCTGAGGGGGCGTGCTGAGCTGTTGCTGGGATGGCGCGCCCGGCAGGACTCGAACCTGCTGCCTCAAGATTAGAAGTCTCGCGCTCTATCCAGATGAGCTACGGGCGCGCGCCGTGCATCCCATAGGCGGGCTTTGCGTGGCACGCAAACCGGGTTAGGCAGCGCAAATGAGCACAAACCTTGCCCAGCTCGACGGACAGGCCGGCGCCCGCCGCCACTTCCGCTATTTCGACTATGTGATGGCGGCCTTCGTCGCAATCCTGTTGCTGTCCAACCTGATCGGGGCAAGCAAGCTGGCGACGGTGGGCGGTTTCACCTTTGGCGCGGGGATCCTGTTCTTCCCGGTGTCCTACGTGATCGGCGACGTGCTGACGGAGGTTTACGGCTATGCCAATGCCCGCCGCTGCGTGTGGATGGGCTTTGCCGCGATGCTGTTCATGGCCTTCATGAGCTATGTCGTGGTGGCCATGCCCCCGGCCGATGGCTGGGAGGGCCAGGCTGCCTACGAAAGCGTGTTCGGCAGCACCTGGCGGATTGTGGCTGCCTCGGTTCTGGCCTTCTGGGCGGGTGAGTTCGTAAACTCGTTCGTCCTCGCCAAGATGAAGATCTGGACCAAGGGCAAGGCGCTGTGGAGCCGCACAATTGGCTCAACCTTCTTTGGCCAGGCGGTCGACAGCCTGATCTTCTATCCTATCGCGTTCCTCGGCATCTGGACGACCGAGCAGGTGTTGACCGTGATGGTCACCAACTGGCTGCTGAAGGTGTTGTGGGAAGCGCTGCTCACCCCGGTTACCTATGCGGTGGTCGGCTGGCTTAAGCGCCGCGAGGGGGTGGAGGTCTTTGACGAGGGGACCGATTTTTCACCCTTTGCCAAGGCCAAATCAGTCTGAAGTCGTCCGGTGGTCGGCCCCGTCATCCTGTGACGGGGCCTCACCGGCGATCCGTCAATCGGCGATGAGGCCGATTGCGAGGTAAACAAGTACCAGGCTACCGAAGCCCAGGATCGTGCCAAGCACCCAGCCCAGGCGGACCAGCGTGACATCGACGTTGAAGTAATCGGCAATCCCGGCGCTGACGCCCATGAACTTGCCCTTGGTCTTGTTCAGGCGGAAACCCGAACCGAGCGGAGCGCCATCGTGGCGCGAACGGTCAATCGTGCCCATCAGGCGACAACTCCGACATAGGTACCCGAGGTCTGGGCCTGGGCAGTGGTGGGGACGCTGACCGTACCGCTGATCAGGACCAGCGAAAGCGCGAGGGCCGATACGGCGGCGGTGAAGCGGGCAGGCAGTTGCGAGAGAGCGGACATTTCAAAATTTCCCTTACCATTTGAACCATCCGGAGGACCATTCCTGCGGATGCCAGAAGGATTGCAGGCACCGTGCCAATTTCGAAAAATGCCGTAAAAGCGTTACTTTCGATTTTCGGGCACATACTTTCGGAAAGCTGAATGCAAAATGTTGGGAATATTCACCAACAATATGGATCGTCCTTTCGGATGACAGCCGGGGCCAGCCCGCCTAGTGCAACGGCAATGGCGCTGGACCGCATCACCCTTACCCATTTCCGCAATCATCCGGCCACCCGGCTGGAGGGAACGGCCAAGTTCAATCTGCTGGTGGGCGAAAATGGCGCGGGCAAGACCAACGTGCTTGAGGCACTCTCGCTGCTGGCCCCTGGGCGCGGCCTGCGCCGCGCAGCGCTGACCGAACTGCCAAGCCAGCAAGGCGATGGCGGCTGCGCGGTAAGCGCCGAGCTGGTTGGCGGGGTGCAACTTGGCACCGGAATCCGGCCGGAACGCCCCGGTCGCCGGGTCGCCCGCGCCAATGGGGCGGAAATTGCCGCCCTCGCCCTGTCCGAATGGCTCAGCATCGGCTGGCTGACCCCGGCGATGGACCGGCTGTTTGCTGAAGGCGCCGGATCGCGCCGGCGGTTTCTAGACCGGCTGGTACTGGCGCTTGAACCCGGCCACGCCAAGCAGGCGGCACGGATGGAAGCCGCACTGCGCGAGCGCAACCGGCTGCTGGTCGAACCCTCTGAACCGGACCCGGCCTGGCTCGATGCCTTGGAGCAGCAACTGGCCGAGGCCGGCGCGCTGGTAGCCCAGGCGCGCGCGCGGCTGATCACGGCCCTGGCCGAGCGGCTGGCGCTGTTACCGGAGGCACCCTTTGCCCGGCCCGAGCTGACCTATCGGGCCGGCGGGCCGCTGGAAGCGGGCGTCCTCGCGGCCGAACTACAGGCCACCCGCCGCCGCGATCGCAGCGCAGGCCGCACGCTCACGGGGCCGCATCGCGATGAGCTGGAAGTGGTCATGGCCGGCAAGGGACAGCCCGCTGCGGCCTGCTCCACCGGGGAGCAGAAGGCACTGCTGATCGCAATCACGCTGGCCCATGCCGACCTGCTGGAAGATCGCCGGCCGGCGCTGCTGCTGCTGGACGAGGTGGCCGCACACCTCGACCCCGTCCGCCGCGCAGCGCTGTTTGACCGGCTGCGCAGCGGCCCGGCGCAGGTCTGGCTGACGGGGACCGAACTGGCCCCGTTCGACGCGATTGCAAACGAAGCCACAATTTGGCGGGTCATCGGCGGGGCGGTCGAGCGGATCTGACCGAAGCGTCAGGATTACTTTTTGGGCAATGCCCCGGCGACGTCATCCACCGTCTCTGCCACCATCGCGTCGATCCCGGCCAGCGTCGGGTGAATCCGGTCAGCCTGGATCAGGTCTGGCCGGCCAATCAGCGGCTGCATGAAGAATGGCACCAGCGTGGCCCCATGTTTCTTTGCCAGCGCCGGGTAGATCGGATCGAACTGCGCGCGATAGTCAGCGCCAAGATTGGGCGCCGAAAGCATCCCCATCAGCACCACCGGAATTCCCCTGGCCCT
>JBIIDJ010000053.1:0-17850 GCA_044238415.1 Novosphingobium sp. | reverse complement strand
CAGAATTTCAGTGTTGCAGGATTGGTATGCAGGCGATCCGGCCGAGCGCCGCTTCTTGAGCGTGGTTCACCAGAGCGCCTGCAAGCGGTTCGGCACGGTACTGAGCCCGGCATACAATGTGGCACATCGCGATCATCTCCACCTGGAGCTGTCGGGACAGCAATTCTGTCGCTGAAAAAGGAGGGGAAGCAGGCCCGGGACCTGTCATGGCGACCCGATGACCGAGCCTGCTTCCTCGCTTACTCCCGGACCCGTTGGGAGGGGTGGTTGGGCGGGCCGCAAGAGCAAGACGGAGACTTTTGAGCTGTCTCGACACCCGCTCTGCCTCAACATCGCCAAACCGGCCATACCGCCTTTGGCCCACGGTATTTGTGCGGTTATTCCGTAACTAAAGCCCGGCTTCCACCGCCAGCCGCACGGCATCGGCCGAGGTGGCAACGCCAAGCCGCTGGAGCAGCAATGCCCGATGCATCTTGACCGTCTTCTCCGACAGATCGAGGGCATAGGCGATCTGCTTGTTGAGTTGGCCAGCGGCCATCAGCTCAAGAATTTCATGCTGGCGGGGGGTCAGGCCTTTGAGCCGCTCCTGCGCCGCCTCCCGGCGTTCGGCCATGGCCACATCCATGCGCGGTTCGGGGATTTCAACCTGCGAACCCAGGAAAAAGGATACCTGCCCCTGATCGTCGAACATCGGGGCAACCATTACCGCGTTGCGGAACGGGGTGCCGTCTTTCTTGTAATTGACCACCTCGAACAGCACGCCCCGCCTTTCGCGGACCGACTGGCTGATCTTTTCGGCAATTTCGGGATGAGGATCGGCGCGGGAAAGGAAGCGGCAGTTCTGGCCGATGATGTCTTCGATCCGGTAACCGGTCAGTTCGGTGAAGGCCTGGTTGCAGGCGACGACCGGATTGTCGTGCAGCCGGGGGTTGGTCACACACATCGCCATTGTGCTGAGTTCGATCAGCGCAGGTAACGGAGCCTCAAGCTCACCGAATCGCATAAATTGCCCCGACTTGTCAGAATTGACGGGTCGAGTATGGTCTAAATGCTGTATTGACGCAAGAATGACAACCTCCCGCGCTAGCTACCTTCATTCCAAACGATAATCAGGTAGTGCGTGGAACGCGTTCTTCAATGCCTCGCTCCATCCGTCCGACACAGCGCGGAAGTAGGGATCGTCTCCGGCAATCCGACGCTGGTGGGCTGGTTCGAAGCGATCACGCTCGATCACCAGCAGGTCAAGCGGCGGGCCGACCGAGAGATTTGCCTTGATGGTTGAATCGAAGCTGACCATCAGCAGCTTGACCGCATCCTCGAAGCTCATGTCGCGATCATAGCCACGGATGATGATCGGGCGGCCATACTTGGTCTCCCCGATCTGGAAGAATGGCGTGTCGAAACTAGCCTCGATGAAATTGCCTTCGGGGTAGACCATGAACAGGCGTGGCTCACCGCCTTTGATCTGGCCTGCCACCAACATTGATGCGGTGAAGGTGCCAGCAGCCTCCTCCCCGTTGCGTTCATCGCTGGAAGCGATCGTATCGCGCAACAGCTTGCCGACAATGGTTACGGCCTGAAACATGGTATCTGCCTGCAGCAGCGAGTTGTGCCGTTCGCTGTAGGCCTTATTGCGCTCCTCGATCTGGCTGATCACGCTTTGCGTTGTAGCCAGATTGCCGGCGGTCATGATCGCGATGATCCGCTCGCCGGGAACAGACCAGCAGTGCATCTTGCGGAACTGGGAAATGTTGTCGACGCCGGAATTGGTGCGGGTGTCGCTCATCAGCACCAGCCCCTGGTCGAGCAACATTCCGACACAATAGGTCACGCAGCAGTCCCCCTTTGGCGCTTTCCCCTAAGGGTGGCGCCTACTGTTCCTGGTGCTGTTGTTCAACCGCCAGCTTGACTGCCAGCCGCGTTTCCCCTGCACCCCACGAAAGCCCGGTCACAGGCGCCGCCTCGGCATAATCGCGCCCGGTGGCAACCCGCACATAGCGTTCATCCGGGCTGATCCGGTTGGCAACATCGAACCCCACCCAGCCGAGCCCCGCAACATGCGCCTCGGCCCAGGCGTGGCCGGCTTCCTGATCGATCCGGTCGTCCATCATCAGATATCCCGACACATAGCGGGCCGGAATGCCGAGCGAACGAGCCGCACCGATGAAGACATGGGCATGATCCTGGCACACACCCACACCCAGCGTCGCTGCTTCTTCAGCCGTTGTCTGCACCGAAGTTTCCCCCGGTACATAATCGATCCCCTCTCGCACCAGTGCCGACAGCTGGTGAAGCAGCGGCACCGGTTCGTCACGCGGCACGTCGACTTGGCCCAGGATTGCCCGCACCCGGGGGCCAGGCCGGGTTAGCGGCGATTGGGCAAGGAAAGCCCAGAGCGGCATGTGTCCGGCATGCTGACCGATCACCCCGTGATTGTCAGCTGTCGCCACGGTGCCTTCGCAATGAACGGTTACTTCCGTGACGCCAGGCCTGACCGACACCAGCACGACATGGTTCGAATTGTGATCCTCGAACCGAACCTCTTCCACTGCGCCATCATAGGTCATGGTCCAGTCCAGTACCTTCTGGCCCTGCGTGGTCTTGGGACTGAGTCGCAACCGCTGGAGCCCATGTATCACCGGCTGACCAAAGACATAGTGAGTGGTGTGGGAGACCTTGAGCCGCATCACGAATAGAACCGGTAATCTTGCTCAATCGCATGGGCGACCTGCTGGTTGCGGGCGATGAAATCGACGATGGATTCATGCAGGCCGTAATCGACAATGCTGCCGATGTTGGCCTCATGAAACCGGGTGCCCATTTCGCGCAGCATCTCATGCGCGCCGGTTTCCTGTCCGTATTCGTGAGCGAGCCCTCGCAGATTGGAGCGGATCTTGTCGATGCAGAAATGCAGCGAGCGTGGGAAACGCTGATCAAGGATCAGGAACTCGGCAATGCCGCGTGGGTCCATCGACCCGGCGTTGAGCCAGCGATAGGCGCGCTCGCCTGCAACAGAACGCAGCACCGATTCCCATTGAACATTGTCCAGGCTCGACCCGACCCAGGCGATCGAAGGCAGCAGCACATAGTACTTCACGTCAAGGATCCGGGCCGTACTGTCACCGCGTTCGACAAAGGTGCCGATCCGCATGAAGTTGTGGACCTCGTTGCGCAGCATGGTGCCGTCCATCGCCCCTCGCACGAGGGTCATCTGGCGCCGCACGGCATGCAGGACTTGCCCCAGCATGGCGGCGCGAACCGGGCGTGCCAGCCATTCGGACAGCAGCATCCAGCCTTCGTTGACCGCCTCCCAAGCTTCGCGGGTCAGGGCGGTACGGACCGACCGGGCATTGGTCCGCGCCAGTTCGATCATGGCCAGGACCGATCCGGGATTGGCCTTGTCACGCAGTAGGAAGTTCCAAACCTTCTCACCCGCATAGCTTGGCCCGTGCACCGCCTCGAACGCCGCGGTCTGGCCAACCGTAGCGATGACCGAGCGCCATTCCGCTTCGGCGGTAAGGACATCGCGGGTCAGTGCCATCCGGAAACCTGCATCAAGCAGCCGGGCAGTGTTTTCCGCCCGTTCCAGGTAGCGAGCCATCCAGTAGACCCCGTTGGCGGTTCTGCCGAGCACGCCCCTAGTCCTCCAGCACCCAGGTGTCCTTGGTGCCCCCGCCCTGCGACGAGTTGACCACCAGCGAACCTTTCTTGAGCGCCACCCTCGTCAGCCCGCCCGGCGTCAGATCGATTCCCTTGGGACTGACAAGCACGAACGGTCTGAGGTCTACATGACGAGGGGCCAATCCCGCCTTGGTAAAGATCGGCACAGTAGAGAGCGCAAGCGTAGGCTGGGCAATGTAATTATCCGGCTTGGCGCGCAGCTTTGCGGCAAAGGCCTCGATTTCCTTTTTTGAACTGGTCGGCCCGATCAGCATGCCATAGCCGCCCGAACCATGGACTTCCTTGACCACCAGCTCTGCAAGATTGTCGAGGACATAGGTCAGGCTGTCCTTTTCCGCGCAGCGCCAGGTGGGCACGTTCTGCAGAATCGGCTTTTCGCCGGTATAGAACTCAACGATTTCCGGCATGAAGGAATAGATCGCCTTGTCATCAGCAATGCCGGTGCCAGGCGCATTGGCGATGGTGATTCCGCCAGCGCGATAAATGTCCATGATCCCCGGCACGCCCAGCGCCGAATTGGGATTGAAGCTTAGCGGATCGAGATATTCGTCGTCGACCCGGCGATAGAGCACGTCGATCGGCTGGTAGCCGCGCGTGGTGCGCATCGCCACCCGGCCATCGACAACGCGCAAGTCGCTGCCCTCGACCAGTTCAGCACCCATCTGGTCGGCAAGAAAGGCGTGCTCATAATAGGCTGAGTTATAGATTCCCGGCGTCAGCACCGCCACGACCGGCCGGTCGCTGGCCGCCGCCGGAGCGCAGGCGGCCAGGCTGCGCGCGAGACGGCGGGGGTAGTCCTGCACCGGGGCGACCTTCACCTTGGTAAAGAGCTCGGGAAACATCGCCATCATCGTTTCGCGATTCTCGAGCATGTAGGACACGCCCGAAGGGGTGCGGGCATTGTCCTCCAGCACCATGAACTCGTCCGGTCCAGTGCGGACCAGATCGACCCCGACGATGTGGGTATAGACCCCGCCCGGCGGCACGAAGCCCACCATCTGCGGGAGGAAGGCCGCATTCTCGGCAATCAGTCGCTGTGGCAGCCGGCCCGAGCGGACAATTTCCTGGCGGTGGTAAATGTCGTGCAGAAAGGCATTGAGCGCGCGGACCCGTTGCTCGATCCCACGGCCCAGCTTGCGCCATTCCGCGGCGGTGACGATCCGCGGCACCATGTCGAACGGGATCAGTCGCTCTTCGCCGGCATCATCGCCGTAGACGTTGAAGGTTATCCCGGTACGGCGGAAGAAGGTCTCCGCCTCCATGTCCTTGCGCTTCAGCCAGGCCGGATCCTGGGCATCGTACCACTGCCGATAACCGGCATAGGCCGGTCGTACCCCGCCATCCGCGGTCAGCATCTCGTCGAATGCCCTTGGTGCCTGACCCATTCCACCATGACTGCCCGATGTGCGGACGGAGTCAAGCGAACAATGTTGCACCTGCGAAATGACTTAGGCGGTAAGCGCACCGCCTAATGCCAGGGCCATGACCAGCGCTAGCGCCGCCCAGCCAAAGTGGCGCCCGCGGGTGATCCAGGCATTGCAGATCATGCCATAAGCGATCGGCAGGCAGGCCAGGCTGACCGGACCCAGGCGCTCATCTTCGGGAAGCTGCAACGCTGCAAACAGGAACACAAAGGCCGAGCCCCCCCAGGCGATCGCGCTGAAATGCCAGATCGCCAGAACCATGCCCCGCTCGACCCGGCCGGTAAACCGCGCCGGCTCGATCAAGCGGACCTGCCCGAGGTAACCGTGGATCACTGCCACGGCGAGGCCAAGCACGGCGGCGAGGATCAGCAACAGTTGTGACATAAGCCCTGGCCTTTCACAGCTTGAGCGGTACGGCCGAGCAGCTCTGCGCCAGCCCCATGCCGCGCTTGAGTGCCGGGTAAGTGCGGACCATGGCCACTGCCAGCGCAAGTTCGTCCCGAACGACAGACCCATGCTGCGCGACAATCAGGTCACCCAAAGCCACCGCCTCGACATGACCCAGCGCGACGGCCCGGCCAAAGGCATAGGCCTGCGCCAGCGGACCAACTGGCAGAGTCTCGTCGAGCGCGGCTTGGACCAGTTCGCGCGGGACACCATCGACCAGCGCCCGTCGCGCTACGATGAGGGTGCAAGGGCCGCAATCCTCTGCGCGGGTCGCGCCGATCCGGACCATGGCGTAAAGCTCGGCCGAAGCAGCGTGGCGATGGTTGGCAGCCGGCATGAAATGCTGGAACCGCTCCAGTGCCTGGCCGGGCATGGCAGCAATCCGGCGCAAGTATTCCGTTTCCCCGGGCGACAGGCGATCCATCGCGCGCACAAACAACTTGCCCGGCAGCGGGAATGGCGCGATCCGCTGACGCGCCAATATCAGCCCGATCCCGACCAGCGCCAGCATTGGGGGTCCAAGCGTGCCCGGCACTTCCTGCCAGAAGATGCCCGGCGCACAGATACCGGCCAACACTTCCCACACGTGGAGCAGGCCGTGGGCCAGCAACCAGCCCGCCCCGGCCAGCGCCGCGCCCCAGCGCAGGCCAAGATGCCCGGCGGCATAGCCCAGCAGGGCGGCGCTCAGCAGATAGGCGAGGCCAATGTCGCGGATGAAGTGGGCATTGGCCGGGCCGGTGGCCTTCACCGTGCCGATCAGATCATACCAGCCAAACGGATCGGCCAGCATGATCAGGCCATTGCCCAGCGCGAATAGCCCCGCGATCAGCACCAGTGCTTGCGCGATCCGGTCCGGCAGGTCAGGCTTGTGCATGGTCGTTCTTCCCTTGGCGACTCAATTCGGATATTTACTATCCATATTAAATGGAGCCGGCAAGCCATGCGGATGAACCAGGGAGTGGAATGGGCGATCCATGCCTGCGCGCTGCTCGCCCCGTTGTGGCCGGGCCGCGGGCTGAGCCTGGCTGCGCTGGCCGATTACCATGGCGTACCCGCACCCTATATGGCCAAGCAGATGCAGCTGCTGAGCAATGCCGGGCTGGTCCGCACCAGCCGCGGGCGCAGCGGCGGCTATGCGCTGTCGCGCGCCCCGGCGGCGATCAACCTGTGGCAGATCGCCCGCGCAATTGACGGGCCGGAACCCGCCTTCCGCTGCACCGAAATCCGCCAGCGCGGCCCCTGCGCCACCCCGCGCGAGCAGTGCCGCCAGGCCTGCCCCATCGCCGCGGCTTTTGCGGGAGCCGAAGCCGCCTGGCGCGCCGCGCTGGAGGGCGTCACCCTGGCCGACGTGCTGGGCCGCGTGGGCGAACAGTCTGATCCCGCACAGCTGATGCGGTCAATGGCCTGGCTGGGTGAACAGGTGGTGGAACTGAGTGGCGGCAGTTAGCCGCGAAGGCAGCGCAGTCACTTGCTGCCCCGCGCCCCGCTAGCCTGGCCCCGCATGGACCACATGGACCAATGTTCAGGGCCGGAAAAGCCGGCTCCGCCCGCAGCCTGCGCCTGATACCCGACGATGAGAAAGAGACGCCCCGAATTTAGCAGGCGGCGGCGGGGTAGGAAAATTGCGGAAGGGCGGCTCAGGCGCGAGGATCGGTCGCCGGGGGTGCGGGCGGCGGGAGTGAACGTCGCGGGGCGAGGCGATGGCGGGTAATTGGCGAACTACGTGCCCGTCACCGTAATTCAGAGGCGCGGATCGACTAAGATTCTTCGCGAATTGGCACGTCGATATAGCTTCGTCCGGACCAGCGAATTTCCATCGGAGGCCCCGCATCGGCAATGGTTTCCTCAGCTGGATCCTTACCACTGCCCATGTTCAGCTGAAGATCGGGCCGTTTGATCACCCCCAGCGTCAGGATAAGTCGGCTGCCTGACCCGATCATGCGGCCCAGGAGCCGAGTGTCTCGCAGCACGATTTGCTGCGGGTCGCCCGGCTGCAACAGCTTTCGGACCCGCCGGTCATCGGCCAAGCTCGCGCGCTGTATGCCGTATGCAAGGTTTAGATACTGGCCTTGGGCATTCTGTTCCCAGATTGCGTAGGCGAGATCAAAATCGCGCTTGTTGATCGTAAAGAACAGCGTTGCCGAGAACGCTCCGGCAAGCTCGGTTGCGCGGTCAAAGGTGGCGGTCGAAAAAACCAGCCCGTCTGCGGGATCAAGCTTAGAAACAAGCACGTTGGATTCAGCCTGCCAACTGGCGTTGCTGCGATCCCCAAAGTCCACTTTCTGGACAAAGGTCGCGGATGGAGCGGGCGCCGGGGCAAGCGCATTGTGATCGCCATGTCCGGACGGAGCGAGGTAGAACCGTGCCGAACGCGTCGCCATGGCATCGAGGGTCGATGCGTGCCGCCAGGTGTTAGCGCCCATCACCTGCCAATTGACCCGGTCGGCCAGCAATTCCGGACGAGGCTTGCCTTTGAGCACATGGTCGAACCAGGCGATCCGCAGCGCCGGCAGATTGATCCGCGCGGCGGGATCAAGGGTATAGCCCCCATGGGCCTCAGCCACCCCGGTCTGCATCGCGAAATGACTGAACGGTCCGATCACCAAGGTATGGTCGGCATTAGGTCGACGGCGCAGATGCTCACGAAGATAATGGAGCACCGATATTTGTGCTCCGTCGAAATAGCCGGTGGTTGCCAGAACCGGAATCCCGATATCGGCGAACTCCTGCTGCTGCGGGATAAAAGCCTGCCAGTACTGATCGTAAGTAGGATGCTTCAGCCATTTCTCGAAAATGGGATTGGGGGTTCCATCAATTGCCGGAAGATCCTTGTAGGCGCGCCCGCTGAAAAACCAGTTGCGATTGGCGGCGGACCAGCGCCCCGCGTCGCCATAAAGGTCATCATTGAGGGTGCTGTTGGTGGCAACGTAGAAAGGCCAAGGGTACATGAAGTTCATGAAGACTCCGCCCTCCATCGGCACATCGATGCCGGGCGCGGCGCTTGCCGAAGTGGCAATGGCCTTGAGGGCCGGCGGCCGGTGCTTCAATGCGGCCCATTGCGTAAACGCGTTGTAGCTGCCGCCATACATCCCAACCCGGCCATCGCTCCAAGACTGCCGTGCGATCCAGGCAATCGTGTCTGCCGCATCCGCCCCATCGGTTTCATAGGGCATGATCGGCCCGCCTGCCCGGCCCTTGCCGCGCGAGTAGGCAACGACGCCCGCATAGCCGTGCGCCGCTGCCACTTTCGCATCCGACAGCGCCCATTGATCGTTTGCATAGATGGTGAAGCTGAACAGTGTGGGCAGCTTTCCGCCTCGCCGGGGCCGCACCACAAGTGCCGAGATCGGCGTTCCATCGCGCATCCGCAACAGCAGCTTGCGATCCACGAAGTATCGGCGCGCGTCATCTGCGTTGAGTGCCGCATCAAATAGATCGCTGATCGCCGTGTAGGACGAATGAACCTGCCAAGCCCGCAACAGTTCAATGGCGTGCTCGGGGCTTAGGATGGATTGGGCGGCCAACCGGGCGAGGACACGCTCCAGATCTCGCTGCATTCGCGGCAAGTTCCCGCGAAACGCCAACTCTGCGTCGAAGGCAGCCTTGTTGTTGAGCCTGCCAAAGACCTCTGCAAAGGCAGCCTGCCAGGCACGATCGAGGGGCAGGCGGCGCTGAACGCTGATCTGGCGCGCGCGCGCCAGAACCTCGTACTGGATAAAGATGGGCGCACTGGTCGGCGACTTCCGGCTTTCACGCACCTGCTTGATTGTCGCGATCGCACCCGCATTGTCGCCAACGACCAGCTGCGCCCGAAACAGGCTGTCAAGATCAATGGACCGGCCAGGCTCGCGGCTTGCCGCGATGACCTCGCGCGCAATCTCGGCAACCTGGCGGTCATGCTCAGCCCCGGGCCGCCCTGTCGCGGCGACAGGGAGCGGCTGCGCTTGCACCGTTGCTGGACAGACAAACAAAAGGGATGAGATCGCAACGATCAGGCGTAAGAACATGATGCGGCAGGATACCCGAGCTCATTGGCTTAAGCAGCAAGCCAGACGATGCCACAAAGGTCAACGCACGCAGGGTTACCAGTACCCATTTTCCGGAACAGACCCGGGCAGCAACCTACCCCCCAAACCACCGCAGCGACATGCAGGTAAACCCGGCATCGATCTTCTCGATCTCGCTGTTCTCGAGGGTCACCACCTTGGCCCCGTGCCCGTCCAGCAGTTCGAGGATGCGCGGGAAGCGGCTGCCGGCGAGGATGGTGTCGTTGACGCGCAGCACGTTGGCCCCGGCTTCCTCGCCCGCCGGGATTTCCAGCACGCGGTACCCCGCATAGACGCCGCTGGCAGCAAGGTCGCGGGTGGCGAGGATCGTTTCCTCGTCAACGATCGAGCTGGCGGTCTTGAGGTGGAGTACCGAAGGCGGGGTCTGCGCCACCACGGCGCGGCGGCCGGTGCCCTCGAGCAGGCGGGCCAGCGCCTCTGCCCCGGTCCGGTCGGTGCGGGCGGAGAGGCCGATATAGACGGCATCACCCATCGCCAGCACATCGCCGCCATCAGCGTGGCCTTCAGGCAGGTCTAGCACGCGGTCAAACATGGCTTCCAGAACCGGACGCAGGAACACCCCCTCGCCCGCGCGGGTCTGGGTGCCGGGGTTGAGCAGGATCGCGCAGTCGGGGAAAACCAGCGCCGGATCCTCGACAAAGATCGCGTCGGGAAAGTCCTCCAGCGGATCAAGCAGGGTCACGGCGAGCCCGGCCGCCTCCAGCGCCGCGACATAGGCAGCGTGTTCGGCCAGCACGCCATGCAGCGAAGGGTCCGGCCCACCGCCCGCGCGAAGGCCCTTGACCACCGAAGCACCGGGACGGCGGGAAATGGCGCGGTCGAAACGGAAAGGGTGGCTCAAGCACACTCTCCAATGCGTTCGGATAGGATCTGGGCATCCATCGCCATGCCTCCGCCGGGTGCACCTGGCATCTGGCTCTGGGTCTTCAGCGTCAGTTCCGAGCGGGTCGGGCTGAACGAGCCCTTCATCTCGGTCCGCGCGGTCATGCCCTGCCCCGTCTGGCAGACCATCACTGCATCAATTGCGCCGTCAGTCGCGCTGAACTTCTCATACTTGCAATCACCTTCGGCGGTCCGCTTAAGGAACTCCTCCTGCCCCTTTTTGGCTTCGGCCGGTGTCAGGCAGAATTCGGTCACATGGCCAGTATCCCCGAACATGGTCCTGGCCTGCTCGGCCATCGGTCCGGTCATGCCCGGGAAGCTGATGTCATTGACCTTCATCGTCACCCGGTACTGGCCAGGCTGCGGTTGCCGGGCATGGGCAGCGGCTTCGGCCGCAGCCTGATCGGGGCTCTGCCCGGATGGTTCCTGGCCACAGGCAGCCAGCAGCAGCAAGGGCAGAATTGGCAAGGCGATTCGGCGCATGGTGGGCACCTCCGGTAGTGGTTCGGGCACCTAGCTACCAACTGCACTGCCCGCTGCCAACCGCACCCCGATCGGGCCAAGGCCAGCTTGCCGTAACGACAACCGGGCCATACCGCCCCGGTCTTTGGTCCCGGCATGCAACCGATCCTTGCAGGGTGCGCAAAACCGCGCCAAACTGCGCCAAACAGCACAATCGAGGATGAGGCACATGCACATCGATTTCAGCCCTGAGGACCTGGCGTTCCGTGACGAGGTCCGGACTTTCATTGCCGAGAACTACCCGGCCGAACTGCGCGGCAAGCAGGACGAGGGCGACGAGCTCTCCAAGGAGGATTTCCTCTCCTGGCACCGCATCCTGCACAAGAAGGGCTGGGTCGCCCCGGCCTGGCCAGTCGAGTACGGCGGCACTGGCTGGACGCCGACGCAGCGCTTCATCTTCTCCGAAGAGATTGCCCGTGCCGACTGCATCCGCCTGATGCCGTTCGGCCTGTCGATGGTCGGCCCGGTGATCTACACCTTCGGCACGCCCGAACAGAAGGCCAAGTTCCTGCCCCGCATCCTGTCGGGTGAGGATTGGTGGTGCCAGGGCTATTCCGAACCTGGCGCCGGTTCTGACCTTGCCTCGCTGCGCACCAAGGCCGAGCGCGACGGCGATGACTACATCGTCAACGGCCAGAAGACCTGGACCACCATGGCCCAGCACGCCGATTGGGGCTTCTTCCTGGTCCGCACCAACCCCGACGTGAAGCAGCAGGAAGGCATCAGCTTCCTGCTGATCGACATGAAGTCGCCCGGTATCGAGGTCCGCCCGATCATCACCCTGGGCGGCGAGCACGAAGTGAACGAGGTGTTCCTCGACAACGTCCGCGTGCCGATTTCCAATCGCGTCTATGAAGAGGACAAGGGCTGGACCTGCGCCAAGTTCCTCCTCGCCCACGAGCGTACCGGGATTGCCGGCGTTGCCAGTTCGAAGCGCGGGATCGAGAAGATCAAGGAAATCGCCACTTCGGAGATGGAGGGCGAACGCGCGCTGCTGGCCAATCCGTTCTTCCGCCGCAAGGTGGCCGAACTGGAAATGGACCTGACCGCGCTCGAGTATACCGAGCTGCGTACTCTGGCGGGCGAAGCCGCCGGCAAGGGTCCGGGGCCGGAAAGTTCGGTCCTGAAGATCAAGGGTTCGGAAATCCAGCAGCGGATCACCGAACTCGCGCTGGAAGCGGCCGGCCACTATGGCGCCCCCTACTTCCGCGGCTTTGGCGAAGGCGACAACGAGCACCCGATCGGTCCCGACTGGGCGCACCGCACCGCGCCGAGCTATTTCAACATGCGCAAGACCACGATTTACGGTGGCTCGAACGAAGTCCAGCGCGGCATCATCGCCAAGATGGTGCTTGGGCTCTAAGCAACGCGCGATAAGGAAACGATAAAATGGATCTGAGCTTCACCGAAACGCAGGGCATGCTGCGCGAGACCCTCGCGCGGTTCCTGGCCGACACTTATGATTTCGAAAGCCGTAAGAAGATGCTGAGCCGCCCGGAAGGGCGCGATCCCGGCATCTGGAAGGCGATCGCCACCGAGCTCGGTCTGACCTGCGCGCCCTTTGCCGAGGAGCACGGCGGCATGGGCGGCGGCGCGATCGAGAACATGATCATGATGGAAGAGCTGGGCAAGGTCATCGCGATCGAGCCGTGGCTGCAGACCGTGGTGATCGGCGGCGGCGCGCTCAAGCATGCCGGCGGCGCCCTGGCCGAAGCGACCATCCCCGCGATCATCAGCGGCGATTGCGTAATCGCCTTCGCCTATGCCGAGCCGCAGGGCCGCTATAACCTGGCCGACATTGGCACGAGTGCCAAGGCCGATGGCGCCGGCTATGTCCTCAACGGCCACAAGGGCGTGGTCTATGCCGCCCCCTGGGCCACCCACCTGCTGGTCACCGCCCGCACCGGTGGCGGCCGCCGTGACCGCGCGGGCGTGGAGCTGTTCCTGATCGAGGCGAACCGCCCCGGCATCACCCGCCGCGATTACCCGACGGTCGATGGCTTCATGGCCTCCGAAGTCTACTTCGAGAACGTGAGCATCCCGGGCGAAGCCCTGCTGACCGGCGGGATCGACCTGATCGAGCGCGTAGTCGACGAAGCGACCATGGCGGTCTGCGCCGAGGCCAGCGGCATCGCCCGCACGATGGTCCACAGCACGGTCGAGTACACCAAGCAGCGCAAGCAGTTCGGCCAGCCGATCGGCAAGTTCCAGGTCCTCCAGCACCGCATGAGCGACATGTTCGTGGAGGCCGAGCAGGTCTCCTCGATGGCGCTGATGGGCACGCTCAAGCTCGACGAAGCGGCCGACGCCCGCAAGGCCGCCGTCTCGATGGCCAAGGCCAAGGTCGGCCGCAGCCTCAAGGCCGTGGGCCAGAACGCAATCCAGACCCATGGCGGCATCGGCATCACCATGGAATTGGCGATCGGCCACTACTTCAAGCGCGGGACGATGATCGAAGGCCAGTTCGGCTCGATCGACCATCACCTCGACCGCTTCGAAGCCCTCTCCTACCCGGCCTGAGGCCTAGCCTAGCCCCGCCGCCAGCGGGCCGAGATCCAGCTCGGCCGCTGCTCCGGCGGGGCCCAGCCGCACCAGCCGCGGCTGCGCTTCCCCCGCCCATTGCCAGCCGCCGATCCGCAGGAAGCTGCGGTGGCTCAGCACTTGTGCGCCCATCCGCCGGTGCGCGGTCAACGCGGGCAGGTTATAATCGGCCACGCGGCTGAGCGAGTGGCGCAGCCCGCGCGCGTCCATCCACTGCCCCACCCCGGCCCACAGCGCGGCAAAGCTGCGGCCCATCCGGTGCTCCGGCGCGATCCAAAGCCCGGTATCCCAGCAGCAGCGCGGCGGGATCACAAAGCGCACCGCCACCTCATCCTCGCGGTAAGTGCCCTGCCCCAGCCAGACTAGGCCGGTCAGCGCCTCGCGCCGGTCGAACACGCCCAGACAGGTCAGGCCCGCAGCAAAGCGTTCGGCCCGGACCGCGGCCGAGGCGTCAACCGCCTGCCCGGCCTGCTCCAGCCCCGCCAGCTCCGCCGCAGCCAGTTCGCGCACCGCATAGCCGCGCGGCATCACTGGCAGTCCGGCGCGCGGCTGGGCCAGGATCGCATAACGATGCCAGGCCAGCGTCCCCATGCCCCGCGCCGCCCGCGCCGCGAGGTAAGAGGCCGCCCCGATCAGCCCCAGCATCTGGATGGTGTGCATCGCCGCCATCCTGCTGGATTATCACACTATTCCTAAGGAACCGAAAAAGGCCCAGCCCCCGCAGCCGAGCACCTCAATCGCTCCGCCGCAGCGCCAGCCACAGGAACAGCACCAGCAGCGGCAGGCTGATCAGATCGCCATAGTGCGCCGGCGGGTGGTGTCCGCCCGGCGGCGTGTGCGCGATCCAGGCCGACCAGCTCAGCACCAGCCGCTCACCCAGCGCGATCAGCAGGAACAGCGGCACCAGCGCGCGATAGCGCAGCCCCACCGCCAAGCAGGCCAGGCCATGGGCGATCTGGGTCGCCCCGGCCCAGGCCGCCATGGCGCGGATCCGGGCGAAGTCGCTGCTCATGTCGACCCCGCCGATCGTGCCGATCCCGCCATCCGGCGCAAAGGCGTGGATCAACCCCGGCACCGCCATCAGCACCCCGTAGAGCGCCAGGAACCACGCCGCCGCGCGCGACCCGCCCGCGCCGCCGGGATCGGGCGGCAACAGCCGCGCCAGCACGCCCGGCCTCACGCGTTGCGCGCCATCAGCCCGCCATCGACCGGGATCGTCACCCCGGTGATATAGCTCGCCGCGGGCAGGCACAGGCTCAGCGTCATGTGCGCCACTTCCTCCGGCCGGCCATAGCGGCGCAGCGCGGTGCGGCGGTGGGCGAAGACCTGCTTGTCGGCCTCGCTCACTTTCTCGGTCATACTGGTCAGGATCGGGCCGGGGCAGATCGCGTTGACGGTGATCCCCTCCTTGCCCAGTTCCGCCGCCAGCGCACGGGTGAGGCCCGTCACCCCGGCCTTGGCCGCGGCATAGGGGCTGTTGCGCGATGTCGCCCCCAGCGCCTCGGTGCTGGCGATATTGACGATCCGGGGGCTGGCTGATGCGCGCAGATGCGGCAGCGCAGCGCGGATCATCCGCTGGTGCGCGGTCAGCAGCACGGAGACGGCGCGGTCCCAGACCAGATCGTAATGATCGTCATCGTCGATCGGGCAGAAGGCGCTGATCCCGGCATTGTTGACCAGCACGTCCAGCCCGCCCAGCCGCGCGGCCACATCGGCCACCACGGCGCGGATCGCCGCCGCATCGCTCACGTCCAGCACCCAGGCCCGGGCGCTGAGGCCCTTGGCGCGCAGGCCCGCCGCAATCTCCTCAATCGCACTGCCGGCAAGGTCCGTCAGCGCCACATGCGCGCCCTCGGCGGCAAAGACCTCGGCGGTCGCCCGCCCCATGCCGCTGCCCGCGCCGGTTACCAACACCACCTTGCCCGCCACGGACCGGCTCAATTCTCCCGTCATCATCCTGCCTCCCTTTTGCGGGAAGTGTGGCGCGAAGCGCGTCCCAAGTCGAGGGGCGGTGGACAGGCTGGACAAGGTTCAGGGGAAGAATTCATCGTGCCGCCAGGGGGTGCCGCTGCGGGCCGGGAGAACACCTTGTAACCGCGGCGCAGCATCCCCATATCCTTTTGGCTACCTGACATGATGGTTGGCGACCGGCGGCAAGCCCGCCCCTTTCCTTCACTTGTGCCCTCTGGCCGGCATGGCCAACCCGGCGTGCCGCACGTGAAAGGAATGCATCATGTCCATCACCACCGGCAAGATCGCCAATTATGATTCCACCACCGGATCGGGCTTTATCAGGTCCGAAGCTAGCGGTGATCGCCTGCCTTTCAGCCGTGCCGATCTACCCGCAGGCGGCCATGTTCCGCAGGAGCGGGAGCGGTATGAATATGAAACCGCGGGCAAGGGTGACGAGGCCTGCGCCGTAAAGATGCGCAAGATCTGATCCTGCCCGGCCGCCGGGGCCACCCCGCCCCCCCGCGCCCCGGTGGCCGCTGGGCAGCCCGATCAAGACCGGAAAGACCCGTTATGGACCTTAACCAGCTTTTTGCCGACCACCAGAACGCGCTGCTGCACCTTGCCCGGGGCGGCACCGCGCATGAACGGCAGGGCCACCACGCGACCATTGCCGATTGCGCCCGCCAGCTTATCGCCTTCCGCCAGGCAAGCGGCCTGCCGCTCTATCGCTGGGCCTGAGGGGGACTGCTATATGCCAGCTGCCCCGCCCAACACGCCGGCCCCTTGCGCGCGGCAAGCCGTCAGCCGCAACCAGGCGCTGGAAGGGTGGGAAAACGAAGGCGGCCACACCCGGGCGCAGGCCATTCCAGCGCTGCCGGCCACTGACACTCCAGCCCAGGACCGCCCCGATGGACAGCCAGAACACCGACCTTGAACGCCAGGTGCTGGCCCATGCCCGCATCCTCCAGACCCTGATCCGCTACCTTGCTGAGGATCGGCCATCGCTGCTTGAGCGGCTGATGGCGAACTTCGGCTGCGATCACACCCTGGGCCGCTACGAACAGGATTTCTGCTCGACCGAGCAGCATGGCGAGCGTTTCCTGCACATCATCGAACAGGAAATACTGCGGGTTGGGGGGCCGGGTTCCGCCAACGACAATTTCCTTCCGCCGGCCCGATAATCGGCGGCGCGCGGGCGCCCAACCCCATTGCGGAACAAACCGCAAACCCCCATAGTCTCCCTCCCATGTCCCAGCTCGTTATCCGTCGCGGCCTTGAAGAGCCTGACACCACCGGTGCCTTCGTGCCGCACAAGCCGGCGCGGCCGGAAAAGGCGGCGGAGCAGCGGCCGTTCAGGATCGTGTCCGAATATTCCCCCGCCGGGGACCAGCCGACCGCGATTGCCGAGCTTGTGGCCGGGGTGCAGGCGGGCGAGGCGACGCAGGTGCTGCTGGGGGTAACCGGCAGCGGCAAGACCTTTACCATGGCGCAGGTGATCGAGGCGACGCAGCGCCCGGCACTGATCCTGGCCCCCAACAAGATCCTGGCCGCGCAGCTGTATGGCGAGATGAAGAGCTTCTTCCCCGAGAACGCGGTGGAGTACTTCGTTTCCTACTACGACTACTACCAGCCCGAGGCCTATGTCCCGCGCAGCGATACCTATATCGAGAAGGAATCGAGCGTAAACGAGGCGATTGACCGGATGCGCCATTCGGCCACCCGGGCCCTGTTGGAACGCGATGACGTGATCATCGTCGCCTCGGTCTCGTGCCTCTATGGCATCGGTTCGGTCGAAACCTATTCGGCGATGATCTTTGACCTGAAGGTGGGATCACACGAGGACCAGCGCGAGATCATCCGCAAGCTCGTCGCCCTGCAATACAAGCGCAACGATGCCGCCTTCCAGCGCGGCACCTTTCGCGTGCGCGGCGACAACCTGGAACTGTTCCCCAGCCACCTGGAGGACATGGCCTGGCGGATCAGCTTCTTCGGTGACGAGATCGAGACAATCGTGGAATTCGATCCCCTGACGGGCAAGGCCGGCGGAAAGCTGGACAAGGTGCGAGTCTATGCCAATTCGCACTATGTCACGCCCGGGCCGACGATGAAGCAGGCGGCCGATGCGATCCGCTTCGAACTGGCCGAGCGGCTCAAGGAGCTGGAGGCCGAGGGCAAGCTGCTGGAGGCCCAGCGGCTGGAGCAGCGCACCAATTTCGACCTCGAAATGATCGCGGCGACCGGCAGCTGCGCGGGGATCGAGAACTATTCCCGCTTCCTCACCGGCCGGCTGCCGGGCGAACCGCCGCCGACGCTGTTCGAATACCTGCCCGACA
>JBIIDJ010000135.1:0-5194 GCA_044238415.1 Novosphingobium sp. | reverse complement strand
TGATCTGGCACGTGACCGCGGCGGGGAATTCCGGCTCCGGATCGAAGATATCGATGGGACGCGAAGCCGGTCTGAACTGGTACCGGAGATCCTGGCCGATCTGGCATGGCTTGGGTTGACGTGGGACGAGCCGGTCGTGTTCCAGTCCAGCCGCCTCGCCAGTTATGCTGCCGCGGCAGAACGGCTCAAGGCACTGGGCCTGCTCTATCCGTGCCAGTGCACCCGGGCCGAAGTGCTTACTGCGACACAGCGGATTGGTCCTGAAGGACCGATCTATCCGGGCACTTGCCGGAACGGCAATGTGGCACCTGAAGGTGCCGCCTGGCGGCTCGACATGGCAAAGGCCGTCGCCCTGGCCGGGCCGCTTGACTGGCTCGATGAGCTGGCGGGTGCGCAGTCTGCTGATCCGCAGCTGTTCGGTGATATCGTCCTGCTCCGCAAGGAAGCGCCGGCCAGCTATCACCTTGCAGCCACGCTCGACGATGCCGCTGACGGGATCACGCTGGTCACCCGGGGGGAAGACCTGTTTGCCGCCAGCCACGTCCACCGCCTGCTGCAGGCACTGCTCGGCCTCCCGGTGCCGGTTTGGCATCATCACCCGCTGATTTGCGAGACGGATGCGACCGGCCATTGGCGCAAGCTTGCCAAGCGACGCGGCTCCCCTGCTCTGGCTGATCTGCGCCGTGCAGGTGAAAGCGGACCGGCCGTAGCCGCTGCGCTGCGTACGGGCCAATTGCCTACTGGCCTTTCACTGGTGGCAGGCCTAGGAACGTCATCATGAACTGGTTTCTCGCAATCGTCATCGTCGTCCTTATGGTTCTGACCCTCGTCACCCTGGTGCGCGGGATCGTGGCTTTCATGGCCTCGACCAAGGCCGATCTGGAACGGCCTGAGGGGGCTGGGCCAAGCGAGATGCAACTGCGTCAGAACTCGCTGATGTTCCGCCGGGTGTTCTATCAAGCGGCGGCCATCCTGGTCGTCGCGGTCCTTCTGTTCGCCAACCGCTAAGAACCGCCAGGAGCGCGGCGGTGGTCAAGCTCAACAAAATCTACACCCGCACCGGGGATGATGGCACGACCGGGCTGGTCGATGGCACACGCCGGGCCAAGCATGATGCCCGGATGGAAGCCATCGGCGCCGTTGACGAGGCGAACAGTGCCATCGGCCTGGCAGTGGTGGCTCTGGATGCCGCTATAGCGCACCGTGCCACTCTGGTGCGGATCCAGAACGACCTGTTCGACCTTGGGGCAGACCTGGCCACACCTGGCCACGACTTCGTCCCATCAGACATGGTCTTGCGGATCGTCCCGGCCCAGCCGAAGTGGCTCGAAATCCAGATTGACGCGGTAAACGAGGCACTCCCGCCACTGACCAGCTTCATTCTGCCCGGAGGCAGCGAGGCAGCCGCACGCACCCATGTCGCCCGCGCTGCCGTGCGCCGGGCTGAGCGGGCGGCCACTGCACTGGCGGCAGCCGAGCCGGTCAACCCGGCGGCCAAGGCCTACCTTAATCGGCTGTCAGACTATCTCTTCGTCCTCGCCCGCGCGTTGAACGCCTCGGGTAGTGGCGACGTGTTGTGGGTGCCGGGGCAGAACCGCTAACCCAAGGGGCGCATTTCCCGCTGGCCAAGCCGTTTCGCCACCGCTACGCAGCGCCCCTTGCTGCACTTGCGAAGGGGACCATCGATGCGAACAGTTGGGGTAATTGGTGCCGGCCAGATGGGAACGGGCATCGCCCAGACCATTGCCCAGTTCGGCATGAAGGTCCTGCTTTCCGACGTTGATCTGGCCCGCGCCGAAGCAGGCAAGGGTAAGATCGACCAGGCACTGGGCAAACTGGTCGGCCGCGGCAAGATCACTGTCGAAGACGCGACCTCAGCCCTTACCCGCATTACTCCGGTGCCCGACTATGGCCCGATGGCCGAAGCTGAGCTGATCATAGAGGCCGCGACCGAGAAGGAAGAAATCAAACACCGGATCTTCGCCGAAGCGGGCAAGGTGCTGGGTGCCGATGCGATCATGGCTTCGAACACCAGCTCGATCCCGATTACCCGCATGGCGGTCAGCTCACCCGATCCGGCCCGTTTTATCGGCCTGCATTTCTTCAATCCGGTGCCGGTCATGGGCCTCATCGAAGTGATCCCCGGCCTTGCCACGTCGAGGGAGACGGTTGCCCGCACCCGCGCCTTTGCCGAGGGGCTGGCCAAGCAGGTCGTGTTGGCCGAGGATGAGCCCGGCTTCGTGGTCAACCGCATTCTGCTGCCGATGATCAACGAGGCAGTCTTCGTGCTGGGCCAGGGTACGGCGAGCATTCCGGACATCGACAAAGGCTGCCGCCTGGGCCTCAACCACCCGATGGGCCCGCTTGAGCTTGCTGATTTCGTCGGGCTCGATACCTGCCTCGATATCGTCAAGGTGCTCTACAACACCACGGGCGACAGCAAGTACCGGCCCGCTCCGCTTCTGGTGAAGTATGTCGAGGCCGGATGGCTCGGTCGCAAGACGGGCCGGGGGTTTTACGACTACAGTGGCGAAGCCCCCGTCCCAACCCGTTAGCAGGTCGGCGCACGGTCAAGGCTTGCCCCCTACCCTGCCATGTTACTCTGGGTTGCCCGCTGGCGGACTGCTGCGGTGAATGCCATTGGCGGCGCCGCTCCACGGGAATTCATTGGCGAGTTAGCCGCAAGCGAGGGCGGACCATCTCGGGTTCATTTTGCACTTTTCGTAGAGCGGCCTGAATGGTGGCGGCGCTTTGCAACTTGTTTGAATGGAATGTGCATTTTCGCGTTGAGCGCATTCGTCGCTAACGGCACCCACGGTACACAGGCCTGACAATTCGGGAGTGACCCTGGCCGATAATACGGGCGGCACTGCAAATCCCAACCGAGCAATGATCACTCAGCCGGTCTTGCCAGGTCTGAGGAGCGACCGCGTGGAGGCTATTGTTAGAACACTGTGTCAGGAATTCGAACCGATCGACCCGGTGTGGCGTTATCGGCAGTTCGCCCTCCCTAAGCGGGGCAGGCCTGCGTTTCAAAAATGCAAAACAACCCCATGCACAGTAGAACCTGACGCCCCACTCTGGTGCGGCCGGGCCTTGACCCGCCGACGCCTTTAGGGTTATTTTGCGTCAAGCCGTTGTCAGCGCGCCCCCCTTGAGGCGCACTCCGGCCTTGGCGTGCGCGACTGGACGCGCGCCTCCGCCCCACCCCCCGAAACTCACCCCCACCTGGAGGGACGAGATGAATTGCGATGACTACAATCCCGCGCCTGCGGGAGACGAAGAGTTCGCCGAGGACGCGCACCTTGGCCGGAAGAGCGAGGAGACGCAGGCGTCCCCCTGCGAGGAGAGGGACCGGGAACTCGAGGTGGCCGCCGCGCTACACGTGCAGGCCACCCTCAACTGGCATAAGGCCACCCAGGCGCTGCGCGTGAATTGCGACGAAATTAGCCTGGAGCACCTGCGCAAGGCGAGCCTGTCGGAGGAGTGCGGCGTCCAGGTTGCGCGCCTCTGGGACCTCTTCGAGGCGTGCGGCCTGACGGGAGAAGGCCAGGCGATGGAGCGGGGAGACCTCATCCGCGCCATCGCCGACGCCTCTCCCCGCAGTGATGGGGAGCGACAAATTTTATACCACAAGGCAGTCGGCCAGGCCTTGGCTATGTCCTGCGCGAAGGGCGCGATGACAGCCGGCACGCCGCCCCCCACGGTGGCGCTTTTGGCAGGCTCCTTTCTGAAACTGTCCCGCTTCAGCCTCGATCTCGATGATAAATTTTCAGCCGGGAGGGCCGAGCGCGTGCAGGCCCCGCGCGAGGTCGTGGGGCACTTCCACGTCCACACGGCGGCGCACTTGCCGACAACAGGCTTGGCGGCGCCAGGCAGGCTGGCGGCGGCCTCACCCACGCCGTCCACCTTGGACACCGCGTTTGGCCAGGGCGAGGCCGAGGGCAGCCCCCGCGACTTCAATTCCGTCGAGCCTGCCCCTCCCGCCAAAAACAGCCGATCCCGCAAGGGTCGGGCGTGACTGGTGGCGACGAACTCGGCCCGCGGGGCGAATTTGTGGCCGCGGCTAGTGGCCGCACGCGCGCCAGAAATGTTGGCCCGATGCTCCAGAGCGAGAGGTGCGGGGCCAAGACGCGCGCGGGCGGCGAATGCCGCGCGCCCGCCGTCTCCGGCCGACGGAGATGCCGCATGCATGGCGGAGCGCGAGGTTCGGGGGCGCCGGCTGGTAACAAGAATGCCCTGAAGACGGGCCTGCACACCGCCGAGGTCATCCACCTCAGACGCAGGGTCAATGCCTTGCTGCGCAAAGGGCGGAGGATAACAGGCGAGCGTTAAGCAGGGCGGTCGGGCGCGGGCATGATCGGCCCAACGGGCACTGAGCCCCACCGGCAACCTTGGAAAACGCGCTTTGACAACTCTTAATTAGCCGGTCCTAGATTCGAGCCCTAGTGCGTCAACCAACCTTTTCAGATACATAGTCGGACTTTTCGGTTGGCGCCTTGGGGAGTTCTCGCCAGGGAGCATCTTGGGTAACGCATGATGTTTATCGTCGGCTGCACATCCTGCTGCGCCGAGAAAGTCTAATGGCACGGCGATGTGGAATACGGTCCGGATCGTGCCGGCGGGACTTGTAGCGGACGGTTGCCCTGTTGGTTGGGAACACATCGCAAGCCCGCCGTTCGGAGACACCGTAGCTGGCCTGCATGTAGCCGACCAGTTCACGGGCCCGATCAGGCCTTACAACTTTCGTTTGATGACATCCTGCAGCATCTCTTTGTCTAAACTGAGGTTAGCCACCAGGCGCTTGAGGCGGGTGTTCTCCTCTTCGAGCTGCTTCAAGCGCTTCATCTCTGATGGCATCAATCCACCGTACTTGCTTCACCATCGATAGTACGTCTGGATCGAGATCCCCGCCTTGCGGCAGACCTCCTCCACCGTCGTACCGTCTTCCGCCTGCTTCAATATGAACGCAATCTGCTGCTCACTGAATCTGGACTTCTTCATCCCGAAACTCCCTTGTTCGGCCCCTGCCAAACCTAACCGGGAATTTCTCACTTAAAACGGACCAGTTTGGCGGGCTCAGGTCAGATCGCCAAAGGCACGCTTTCGTAGAGCAGCTTGATCGGAAAATGACACGGATAGTTGTGCAGGTTTGGCCTCTCGCTCCAAATTCAGGTGTTGATACGCTGACGAC
>JBIIDJ010000134.1:0-5195 GCA_044238415.1 Novosphingobium sp. | reverse complement strand
ACGCCGATGCGCTATCCGGCCAATTACGGCTTCGTGCCCCACACCATGGGCGAAGACGGCGATCCGCTTGACGCGCTGGTGATTGCCCGTTCGCCAATCATGGCCGGGGCAGTGATCAAGGTGCGCCCGGTTGGCGTGCTGCTGATGGAAGACGACAAGGGCGGCGACGAGAAGCTGGTCTGTGTGCCACTCGATTCCACCTTCCCCTACTACCGCGAAGTGGCCGGGCACGATGACCTGCCGCCAATCGTGACTCAGCAGATCGAGCACTTCTTCCAGCATTACAAGGATCTGGAGCCCGGCAAGTGGGTGACGATCAAGGGCTGGGGCGACGCCGCCACGGCCAAGCGGCTGATCGTCGAGGCGATGGAGCGGGCCAAGGGCACCAAGTACGCCTGATGGCGGACTAAAGGCCGGTTGCGCCCCCCACCCGCACGGCTAAAAGGCCCGCGGGATGCGGAACCGTCATGACATCGCGATTGCAGGCGGCGGCTTGGCCGGCGGGCTGATTGCGCTCGCGCTGCGCCGCGATCGGCCAGATCTGGACGTGGTGCTGATTGAGGGCGGCGAAGCCATCGGCGGCAATCACCGCTGGAGCTGGTTTGCCAGCGATCTTGACGATGCCGGGGCGCAGCTGCTGGCGAAGCTGCGGACCACGCGCTGGGACCAGGGCTATGACGTGGCCT
The DNA here is from genome assembly GCA_044238415.1 of Novosphingobium sp. Classification (GTDB taxonomy): domain Bacteria; phylum Pseudomonadota; class Alphaproteobacteria; order Sphingomonadales; family Sphingomonadaceae; genus Novosphingobium. The sequence continues at coordinate 4,509 of JBIIDJ010000134.1, read as the reverse complement.
TTCCGGCGCACCGGCGCACCCTGTCCACCCCTTACCACTCACTGGCTTCGGCGGATTTCGCCGCCGCCCTCGCCCGCGAGCTGCCGCCTGGCACGATCCGCTGCCGCACTGCGATTGACGCGATCGATAGCGAAGGGCTGGATCTGGCCAATGGCGAACGGGTGAGCGCCCGCGCAGTGATCGACTGCCGCGGGTTCGAACCGACCAAGCATCTCGAAGGGGGCTGGCAGGTCTTCATGGGCCGGCACATGCGCACCGACCGCCCGCACGGGCTGACCCGGCCAGTGATCATGGACGCCGCGGTGACCCAGCACGGCGCCTATCGCTTCATCTATGTCCTGCCGCTCGCACTCGACGAATTGTTCATCGAGGACACCTATTATGCCGACAGCCCCCGGTTGGACCGGCGCACCTTGTCGAGCCGGATCGACGCCTACTGCCGCCAGCATGGCTGGACGGGCGAGCTGCTGGGGCATGAAACCGGGGTGCTGCCAGTGATTACCGGCGGCAACTTTGCCGCCTGGCAGGACGAGCTGCGCGTGCCTGGCGTCACCCGGGCCGGGGCGCGCGGCGGGTTTGTCCACCCCCTGACCAGCTACACCCTGCCGCAGGCCGTGGCCATGGCGCAGCTGATCGCGCGCGAAGCCGATCTGCCCGGCGAGCAGCTGGCCGCGCTGGTCGAGGGCGCGGCAGCGCAGCACTGGCGTGCTACGGCATTCTATCGCCGGCTGGGGGCCATGCTGTTCCAGGCCGGCGCGCCCGATGAACGCTATCGCATCTTCGAGCGGTTCTACCGCCTGCCCGAACCCACAATCGAGCGGTTCTACGCCGCGCGATCATCCCTGGCCGACAAGGCGCGGGTCCTGATTGGCAAGCCGCCGGTGCCAATTCTGGGCGCGATGCGCGCGCTGCTTGCGTCCGGCACCCCGATGGCCGAAAGAGCATAACGATGAAACCGCCAAAAACTGCCAAGGCCGCCAAGGCCGCACTGACCACGCCGCCCGTGGCCGCTGCCCTGCCTGCCACCGGCACCCGCCCCGTGCCAACCGGCAAACGGGCCTGCGTGATCGGCGCCGGCTTCGGCGGCCTGGCCCTGGCGATCCGGCTGCAATCGGCCGGGATCGAAACCGTGTTGATCGAGGCGCGCGACAAACCCGGCGGGCGCGGCTACCACTGGCAGAAGGACGGTTTCACGTTTGACGCCGGTCCGACCGTGATCACCGATCCGGCCTGTCTGACCGAGCTGTGGGGCCTGACCGACCACGACATGGCCGAGGACGTCACGCTGATGCCGGTCATGCCGTTCTACCGGCTCAACTGGCCCGACGGCACCAACTTCGACTATTCGAATGACGAAGCTGGCCTGGCCCGCGAAATTGCGCGCGTCGCTCCGGGCGATCTCGCCGGTTACGAGGAATTCCTGGAATACTCCGCCGGGGTCTTCGAGGAAGGCTATGTCAAGCTGGGCCACGTGCCCTTCCTGGACTTTGCCAGCATGATCAAGGCAGCCCCGGCGCTCGCCAAGTATCAGGCCTGGCGCTCGGTCTATTCAATGGTCTCGCACTATATCAAGAGCGAGAAACTGCGCGAGGCGCTGAGCTTCCATACCCTGCTGGTCGGCGGCAACCCGATGACCACCAGCTCGATCTATGCCCTGATCCACAAGCTGGAAAAGGATGGCGGGGTGTGGTGGGCCAAGGGCGGCACCAACCAGCTGATTGCCGGCATGGTCAAGCACTTCGAGCGGCTGGGCGGCACGGTCCGGCTGCACGATCCGGTGGTGCAGATCCACACGCTCGGCAACCGCGCGACCGAGGTGGAAACGCAAAGCGGCTACAAGGAACGGTTCGATGCCGTAGCCAGCAACGCCGACATCATGCATTCCTACCGCGACCTGCTGTCGGGCAGCCAGCGCGGCCCGGAAATGGCGCGCAGCCTGGCACGCAAGCGGTTCTCCCCAAGCCTGTTCGTGGTCCATTTCGGGCTGGAGGGCACCTGGCCGGGCATCCCGCACCACATGATCCTGTTCGGCCCCCGCTACAAAGGCCTGCTGGAGGACATTTACCAGCACGGGGTCCTGCCGCAGGACTTCTCGATCTATCTGCACCACCCCTCGGTCACCGATCCCTCGGTGGCGCCGGCCGGCAAGAGCACCTTCTATGCGCTGATCCCGGTCGCCAATCAGGGCAAGCTGCCGATCGATTGGGAAACCGTTGGCCCGATGATCGAGAAGCGCGTGCTGGACGAGGTCGGCCGCCGCCTGATCCCGGATATCCATGACCGGATCGTGACCAAGTTCCACTATGCCCCGCGCGATTTCGCGCTCGATCTCAACGCCTATCTGGGCAGTGCCTTCAGCCTTGAGCCGATCCTGACGCAGAGCGCCTGGTTCCGCGGCCACAACCGCGACGACAAGGTCAAGAACCTCTACCTCGTCGGTGCCGGCACCCATCCGGGCGCGGGCATCCCCGGCGTGGTCGGCAGCGCCAAGGCCACCGCCCGGCTGATGCTGGAAGACCTGCGGTGAAACGCCTTGCCGTTTACTGCGGATCGGCCAGCCCGGCCGATCCGCGCTATCTTGAACTGGCCAGCGAAGTCGGCCGCACCCTGGCCGAACGCGGCATCGGCGTGGTCTATGGTGGCGGCAGGCTGGGGCTGATGGGCGCGGTGGCCGATGCCGCGCTGGCCGCTGGCGGCGAAGTAATCGGGGTGATCCCCGAAGCTCTGGTCAATTCCGAAGTTGCGCACCGCGGCTGCACGGAACTGCACGTCGTCTCCGGCATGCATGAGCGCAAGCTGGCCTTCACCAACCTGTCCGACGGCTTCCTGACCATTCCCGGCGGGGTCGGCACGATGGACGAGCTGTGGGAAGCGGTATCCTGGGCGCAGCTTGGCTATCACGCCAAGCCGGTCGGCCTGCTCAATGTGTTCGGCTTTTACGATCATCTGCTGGCCTTCAACCATCACATGATCGAGGTCGGCTTCATCCGTTCCGCCCATGCTGGGATCATCATCGCCGAGCCGGAGCTCGACCTGCTGCTGACCCGCATGGCCGCGCATGAGCCGCACACGCCGATCTTCGCGATGAAGGCCAGCGATCTTTGATCTGCGCGAGCGCAAGCGGTGCGCTCTGCCAATCCCCCTCCCGCTGGCGGGAGGGGAGCCTGTGAACCGCGCCGCCCTTGTCGATCACGCCCGCCTTTCTATCCTGCGCGGCTCGAAAAGCTTCGCCATGGCCAGCCAGCTGTTTGACCGCACTACGCGCGAACGGGTCTGGCTGCTTTATGCCTGGTGCCGCCGCTGTGACGATCTGGCCGACGATCAGGACCACGGCGGCTCGCTCGGCCCTTCCGCCGGCGCGCAGGAGCGGCTGGCGACAATCCGCGGCCTGACTGCCTGCGCCCTGGCCGGAGAGCCAAGCGGCGACCCCTCGTTCGATGCCTTCGGCCTGGTCGCGCGTGAGACCGGGATTACCGCCGCGATGGCCGATGACGTGATCGCGGGCTTTGCGCTCGACGCGGCCGACTGGCGCCCGCGGACCGAAGCCGACCTGCTGCAATACTGCTACCACGTTGCCGGGGCGGTGGGGGTGATGATGGCCGTAGTCATGGGCGTCTCGCCGGACGACGAGGACACACTCGACCGCGCCTGCGACCTGGGCCTGGCCTTTCAGCTCGCCAACATTGCCCGCGATCTGGACGAGGACGATGCGGCCGACCGGTGTTATCTGCCGCTCGAATGGCTGGTCGAGGCGGACATTCCCCCCGGTGAGCAGATGAAGCCGCATTACCGCCGCCAGTTGACCGCGCTGGTCCACCGGATGTGCGAGATGGAAAAGGGCTATGAGGCTTCGGCCCGGATCGGCGCCGGGCGGCTGCTGTTCCGCCAGCGCTGGGCAGTGCTGGCTGCGGCCGGGATCTATGGCGAGATTGCCCGGGCGGTCGATGCCGCTGGCGAGCATGCCTGGGATCACCGCATCCACACCTCTTCGGCACGCAAGCTGTGGCACGTGGCCCATGCGCTGTGGGAAGCCGCCATGCCGCCGCCACGCGGCGGGGCGCGGCCGCCGCTCGGACGTCGCCAGCTTGCAGAGCGCGCCCGCGCCGCGTAAGCGGCCAGCGCAATGCATTCCTATCCCGCCCCCGCGCTCGCCCGTGTCGAACAGATGGCCGCTGCGGCCGCCGCCAATCCGGCCCGCGCCGTCGCCTTCCAGGGCGCGCCCGGCTGCAATGGCCACCGTGCCGCACTCGAAGCCGATCCGGCCTGCCTGCCGCTGCCCTGCTTCAGCTTCGAGGACGCGCTCGAAGCGGTCAAGGATGGCCGTGCCGGCCGGGCGATCATCCCGATCGAAAATTCGCAGCACGGCCGGGTGGCCGATATCCACTTCCTGCTGCCCGAAAGCGGCCTGTCGATCGTCGGTGAGCACTTTATGGCGATCCACCACGATCTGATGGCCTTGGGTGATGGTCCGTTCAAGGCGGCCTATTCGCACCCCCAGGCCCTGGGCCA
>JBIIDJ010000007.1:0-54379 GCA_044238415.1 Novosphingobium sp. | reverse complement strand
GAAGCGCTTGATCGACTGGCTGATGGTCTTCCAGTTGGTGAGCATGCCGCCCAGCCAGCGATGGTTGACGAAGTGCTGACCCGAAGCGCGAGCGGCCTGAGCGATCGGCTCCTGGGCCTGGCGCTTGGTGCCAACGAACAGCACCTTGCCACCGGCACGGACCGTGGCGTCGATGAAGTCGAGCGCGCGGGCGAACAACGGCACGGTCTGCGACAGGTCGAGGATGTGGATGCCGTTGCGGGCGCCGAAGATGTACGGCTTCATCCGCGGGTTCCAGCGGTGGGTCTGGTGGCCGAAGTGTGCGCCGGCCTCGATCAATTGCTGCATGGTGACGACGGAAGCCGCCATAGTCATTTCCTTTCCGGTTTACTGCCTTTGGAAAGCTGGGACCGTGCGGAGCTCCCGCTGCGGAACCGGTATGTGCGCTTTCCATGTGGATTTGCCGTGGCCAGGGGAATCCCGGTTCAGGCGAGCGCGCCACTAACCGCAAGTCCGCGGCAAATCCAGCCAAAAAACGACGGGGCGCGCAATTCAGCCGCAAAAAGCCGCTTGACAGTACGGAACAAATAGAGAACATTGCGGCTCACCGACGGACAGCCGCTGTTTCGTCGGGCAAGGTTATCAACAAGCAATCCACAGGGCAATCCACGGCCCGGCATGAAGGAACGGCACGATGATCGCAGGTCTGGCTCTTGGCATGGTAGTCGCAGCCCTGGCTGCTGGCGCAGTGGCGCTGACCTGGCATCGCTATGGAGCGCTAGCATTGGGCGCGGCAGATGCCCTGGCCGACTGTGCCGAAACGCGCGAACTGCGCTGGCGGGTTGTGCAGCACGGCCGCCGCGATGGTGGCAATGTGGTGCAAATGCCGGTCAGGCCGCGCCTGGCCCCGCTCCATCCTGGTCTGCGCGCTGCCGCTTGATGCGGGCATAGGCCATGATCCCGACAGGCAGCAGGCCAAGATAGACCACGCAGATCGCGACCAGCGTCCACCACGGCTCGGTCAGCAGCGCAGCGCCAACCAGCCCGAAAAAGGCTAGCACTTCCAGCCGCACCGACCGGCGCGGGCGCAGGCGCCCCCAGGTCAACGTTGGCAGGGCAGAAATCAGCAGGAAGCCGACGAAGACGAGCCAGCCGCTCACCACGACCGGGTTGCGGAATAGTTCGCTATCGATTGTCCAACTGCCAAGTTTGGTCTGGGCGCCCTGCCCTGTCACGACCCACAGATACATTGGCAGGAAAGCCAGGCCCGCACCGGCCGGCGCAGGAACGCCTGTGAGGAAGCCGGCCGCCTTGCGCGGTTCCTCAGCCAGATCAATCCGGGCATTGAACCGGGCCAGCCGAAGCGCGCAGCCGATTGCAAAGGCCAGCGCCGCGAACCAGCCCAACCGCGGCAGATCCTGCAATGACCACAGGAACAGGATCAGTGCCGGAGCAACCCCGAATGAAACATTGTCGGCCAGACTGTCCAGTTCCGCGCCGAAGCGCGACTGGGCCTTGAGCAGGCGCGCAATCCGTCCGTCTATGCCGTCCAGCACGCCCGCCGCAACGACCGCAAGGATCGCCTTCTCCCACTCGCCGGTAATGGCAAAGCGGATGCCAGTAAGCCCCATGCACAGCGCGGCAGCCGTAATTGCGTTGGGCACCATGGCCCGCAGCGTCAGCCCGCGCCGGAGGGGCGCATCGCTCACTGGCTGATGCCCTCGATCAGGGGCGTCTGACCCAGTTCGGCGAGAATGGTCTCACCGGCGATGGTCTTCTGTCCCAGCAGCACACGCGGTTCAGTGCCAGCCGGCAGGTAGACGTCGACGCGGCTGCCAAAGCGGATCAGGCCAACCCGCTGGCCCACCGCCAACATGTCTCCCGGCTTGACGAAGGGAACGATCCGCCGCGCCACCAGCCCGGCGATCTGGGTAAAACCGATGGCCACCCCGTCACCCCGTTCGATCAGGATGTGCTGGCGCTCGTTTTCCTCACTCGCCTTGTCGAGATCGGCGTTCATGAACTTGCCCGGGATGTAGATCACCCGCCGCACGGTGCCGCCAATCGGGGCGCGGTTGATGTGGACATCGAACACCGACATGAAGATCGAGATCCGGGTCACAGGGCCAGGCGCCAGGCCGCGCGTGCCGCTGCCATCATCGATAATCAGCTCACGCGGTGCCTCGACCTGCTGGATCAGCGTGATCAGGCCGTCAGCAGGGGCGACGACGAAGCGATCGTCCTGCGGGGTGACACGCACCGGATCGCGAAAGAACGCGCAAATCCCCAGCACCAGCCCGGCGAGCGGCCAGGCCAGCGTTTCCCAGGCGAAGAACGCCGCCGTAGCGCTAGCGACAGCGGCGATCGCCGCAAACTTGTAGGCTTCCTGGTGGACCTTGGGCCACTGCCAGTGGGCATCGCCGCGCCCGCGATTGTCGAGAATCTCATTGGCCATGGCTCAGGCTACCTTGCGTACGAAGACGGTGCCGGCGGAATAGCCCGCACCGAACGAACAGATCAGCGCCGTATCCCCCGCGGCCAGGTCTGCATTGTGGAGATGGAAAGCAATAATCGAGCCCGCGCTCGAAGTGTTGCCATAGGTGTCAAGCACGGTCGGGCTCTCGTCGTCATTGGCCTCGTGTCCCAGCACGCGCTGGGCAATCAACCGGTTCATGCCCGAATTGGCCTGATGCAGCCACAGCCGGCGCAGGCTGGCCGGATCGATGCCCAGATCGCCCGCGTGATCCACGATCATGCTGGCCACCATCGGCACCACTTCCTTGAACACCTTGCGCCCTTCCTGGACGAACAACTTGTCGGGCGTGCCGATGGTTTCCGGGGTGGCGCAGTTCAGGAAGCCGAAATTGTTGCGGATATTGTTGGAGAACACGGTCTTCAACCGGGTGCCCACGATCTCCCAGTGCTGCGCGGGCGCCATGTCCTTCGCCTCAACCAGCACGGCGGTGGCGACATCACCGAAGATGAAGTGACTGTCCCGGTTCTTCATGTTGTTGTGCCCGGTGCAGATTTCCGGGCTGACCACCAGCACCGAGCGGGCATTGCCGGCGCGGATGAAATCGGCCGCAGTCTGGATGCCGAAGGTGGCCGAGGAGCAGGCGACATTCATGTCAAAGGCAAAGCCCTCGATCCCCAGCGCCTGTTGGATTTCGATCGCCATCGCCGGATAGGGTCGCTGCATGTTCGAAGCGGCGCACAGCACGGCATCGACATCCTTAGCGTCGCGTCCGGCCCGGGCCAGCGCATCGCGCGCGGCGGCGATTCCGATTTCCGCCATGACCGACACCTCGTCATCCGGGCGTTCGGGCCAGCGCGGCCCCATGGTTTCCGGATCGAGCGTAGCAGCCTTGCTCATCACGTAGCGCGATTTGATGCCGCTCGCCTTTTCGATGAACTCAGCGGAGCTGGACTGGAGCGGTTCGACAGTGCCGGCCCCGATTTCCGCCGCGTGGCGCTGGTTGAACAGCTCCACATAGGCGTTGAAGCTGGCAACCAGCTCATCGTTGCTGATGCTTTCAGGCGGGGTGTAAAGCCCGGTGGCCGAGATAACTGGGGTAGGAGACGTCATGGGCGCAGGGATTTAGAGTGCCGCGCCCGCAGGAGCAAGGACGGATTGGTTCATCCCTGAGGCGAATGGAGGTGGTGGTGGACAGGGCTAGATTCGAACTAGCGTACGCTTGCGCGGGCAGATTTACAGTCTGCTGCCTTTAACCACTCGGCCACCTGTCCACACCAGCTTGCCGGCGGCGGGTTGCCCCGCTGATAGTGGCCCCGAAAAGGGCCGTCCGGCCGAGGGAAGCGCGCCAATGCCTGCACGAGCCTTGCCTGTCAATGGGGTGACTGGCAGTGGGGCGACATGAAACAGGGATTCGCCGCATGAGCCGTAATCGTGACACCAAGCCCAGCCGCGCACTGCGCGGCCGCGCGGGTCGGATGCAGGGTGGTCGCGGCTCGGGCCGGGCCAGCACCGGGGCCGTGCGGCTGTGGGGCCGCCATGCGGTAGAGGCTGCCTTGCTCAACCCCAACCGGCGCCATCGCAAGCTGTGGGCCACGCGGGAAGGAATCGCCTCGCTGAATGGGGAACTCCCGGCCGATTTCCCGGTCGAGTACGCCCAGGCAGCAGACCTCGCCCGGCTGGTCGCACGCGATGCACCGCATCAGGGACTGGTGCTCGATTGCGATGCGCTGGAGGACATCTTCCTCGATGAAGTGATGGACGGCGATCCGGCCCGGCCGCTGGTCGTGCTCGATCAAGTCACCGATCCGCACAATGTCGGCGCAATCATGCGTTCGGCCGCCGCCTTCAACGCTGCGGCCATCGTCACGCAGGATCGGCACTCGCCGCCCGAGTCGGGCACCCTCGCCAAGAGTGCTTCGGGTGCACTTGAGGTACTGCCGTGGGTACGTGTGGTGAACCTGGCCCGTGCCCTTGAGGACATGTCAGAGGCCGGTTACTGGCGCATCGGGCTGGATGGTGAAGGCAAGGCAACCCTGGCTGCGGCCCTACCCAGCGGCCCCGTCGCGCTGGTCCTCGGGGCCGAGGGTGAGGGCATGCGCCACAATATCACCCAGCACTGCGATGCCATTGCCCGCCTGCCGATGTCGGGCGCGGTGGAGAGCCTGAACGTTTCCAACGCCGCCGCAATCGCACTCTACGCGCTAGCCACCCGTCCCGAGGAGTGAAGCAATGATCCGCTCTGCCCGCTCGCTTGCCGTTGCTCTGGTTGCTGCGGCGTCGCTGCTGCTCAGCGGCTGCTTTGTCTCGCCCGGCAGTTTCACCTCGGCGATCGACCTCCGCAAGGACGGGCGCTTCAGCTATTCCTACTCGGGAGAGATCTACCTGATCGGACTGAGCAAGCTGGCCGAGATGGGCCGCAACGCAAAGGCTAAAGAGCAATTTACGCCCGAGCCGTGCCTGAAAGACAACGATGATATGAGCGAGCGTCCGTGCACCGCGGCCGAGATCGATCAGCAGAAGGCCGATTGGGAAGCGGAACAGAAAGCCAGCGCAGAACGCGAAAAGCGCGATGCCGAGATGATGAAGACGGTGATGGGCGGGATCGACCCGACCAACCCCAAGGCGGCCGAGGAGCTGGCCGATCGCCTTCGCAAGCAGGCGGGCTGGAAGAAGGTGGAATACCGGGGTGACGGCCTGTTCGTGGTCGATTTCGCGATCAGCGGCCGGCTCGACTACGATTTCCAGTTCCCGACGATGGAGCGCTTCCCGATGGCCAATGCCTTTGTGGTGCTGAATAAGCGGGCCGATGGCGCGGTGCGGATGGACGCGCCCGCTTTCGGGCAACCGGCACAGGGCAATCCGATGGCCAATTTCGGCCAGCTTGCCGCCCTCGGCGCGGCAATGGGTGACAAGGGCGGCAAGGGCGAAGAAATTCCCAAGCTGCCCGAACTCAACGGTACGCTTGTGCTGACCACCGATGGCACCATCCTGGCCAACAACACCGATGATGGCCCGGAGGCGATGACCACCGGCCAGAAGCTCGAATGGAAGATCACCCCGCGTACCACCACCCCACCGACTGCGCTGGTACGGCTCGGCGGATAAGCAGCAAACCATGGCCCACGACGTTTCCCCCCTCGCCCAGCCCTTCCCTGCAATTCCGGCGATCGCCGGCGCCACACCGCGCGTGGCCCGTGCCGGGTACAAGGACTGGGGCCGCTGCGACCTGACCTTTGTCGAACTGGCCGAAGGCACGGCCGTGGCCGGGGTGTTCACCCGCAACGTCTGCTGCTCTTCCGAAGTCGAGCTTGGTCGCCAGAACGTGGCCCAGGGCCGCGCGCGGGCGCTGGTGGTCAATGCCGGGAATTCCAATGCCTTTACCGGCTATCGCGGCCGCGAGGCGGTGGAAGCGATCATGGCCCAGGTCAGCACGCACTTTGGCTGTCCGCTGGAACAGGTGTTCGTGTCATCGACCGGCGTGATCGGAGTGCCCCTGCCCACGGACAAGGCCCGTGCCGGGATCGAGGCAGCGCTGAAGGCAGAACCCTGCGGGTGGGAAGCCGCCGCAAACACCATCGGCACGACCGACACCTTCGCCAAGGGTGCCTTGGCCAAAGCGGTGATCGATGGCCGGACGGTCACGCTGGGTGCGATCATCAAGGGCAGCGGCATGATCGCGCCCGACATGGCAACCATGCTGGGCTACGTATTCACCGACGCGGCGGTAGAGCCGGCATTCCTGCAGCAATTGCTGTCCGCCGCCAACCAGCGGACCTTCTCCTGCATTACGGTCGATAGTGATACCTCGACCAGCGACACCGTGCTGGCCTTTGCCACGGGCGCCGCAGGCAATGCGCCGCTGGTCTCGTTCGACAGTGCCGGTGCCGATGCCTTTGCCGCCGCGCTGGAAGATGTCTGTCGGCAGATGGCCCACCTCGTCGTGCGCGATGGCGAAGGCGCGCAGAAGTTCATTGCCGTGACTGTCAGCGGCGCGGTCAGCGACGAAAGCGCCCGCAAGGTCGGCCTGGCCATTGCCAATTCGCCGCTAGTTAAGACGGCAATCGCTGGCGAGGACGCCAACTGGGGACGTGTGGTGATGGCCGTGGGCAAGGCCGGCGAACCGGCCGACCGCGACCGGCTCTCGATTGGCTTCGGCGGCACCTGGTGCGCGCGCGAAGGCCAGCCGCTGGCCGATTATGACGAAGCGCCGGTCGCCGCCCACCTCAAGGGCCAGGACATCACCATTGAGGTCGATCTGGGTTTGGGTAGTGGGCGTGCCACAGTCTGGACCTGCGACCTGACCCACGGCTACATCTCGATCAACGCGGATTACCGGTCTTGAGCGCCGCGCTCGATGCTGCGGTGCTGGCTGTCATCAAGGACGCCTCAGCCCGGGCGGTCATGCCGCGCTACCAGCAGCTTGAAGCGCATGAGGTGATTGACAAGTCGGCTGGCGAACTGGTCACCATCGCCGACCGCGAGGCGGAGGTGATCCTCGCAGAAGGGCTGGCCAAGATCCTGCCCGAGGCAACGATTGTTGGCGAAGAAGCCTGCGAGGCGAATCCGGCGCTGATGGACCGGCTGGGCGATGCACTGTGCTGGATCATCGATCCGATTGACGGGACTAACAACTTTGCCAGCGGCAAGCCTCCGTTCGGGATCATGGTGGCCCTGGCCGAAGCGGGCGAAACGATCGGCGGCTGGATCTACGACCCGCTGCGCGGCCGCTTTTGTACCGCGCAGAAGGGTCATGGCGCCTGGATTGACGGCGAGCGGATTGCCGCCCGCCCCAGCGGTCAGACCCCGCCGATTGCCGCGATTTCACTGGTCTTTGCCGATCCGGCGCGGCGCGAGGCGCTGAAGACCCACATCGCTCCGCACTACACGCTGGTCGATATCCCCCGCTGCGCCGCGGAACAGTATCCGCGGATCGTGCTGGGTGAGAACGATATCACGATCTTCGAGCGGACCCTAGCCTGGGATCACGCCGCCGGCGTGCTGCTGCTTAACGAAGCCGGCGGCAAGGTCGCCCGGCCGGACGGCAAGCCCTATCGCGTCGACGAGCACCTGCGCCCCAGCCTGATCGGCGCGGCCAGCCCGGCCCTGTGGGACGCGCTGGCAGAGCGGATGACAGCGCTTTAAAGGACGCTTTCCAGCCAGCCTTTGAGCTGGCTCTTGGGCGCAGCGCCCAGCTTCTGCGCGACTGGTTGGCCGTTCTTGAACAGCACCATCAGCGGGATCGACTGGACGCCGAACTGGGCGGCCGTGTCGGTGTTTTCCATGATATCGACCTTGGCGATGGTCACCTTGTCGGCCAGCTCGTCGCTGATTTCCTCAAGCGCCGGGCCGATCATCTTGCACGGGCCACACCATTCTGCCCAGAAATCGACCAGCACGGGCTTGTCGGACTGAAGCACATCGACAGCGAAACTGGCGTCGGTAACGGCAATAGTGGACATCGAAGAATCTCCTAATCGGTTGCGTTCAATTTAGGTGCGCGCGCGCGCTTGGCAATCGCTGCCGATCAAAAGCTTTGCTCCGCCGCACCCAAAGCTGCCTTGTGCAGCGCCAGCAGATCGGCAGGAATGGCGATCAACTGCGGCTCCTGGGTGTACAGCAGCGCCGCGTCCACCGCGCGTCCTGGATAGGCCGCCTCCAGCGCAGCGGCATAGGCTGCCATCTGCCGCAGGATCGCGACCGGCACTTCATCAAGGCTGGCCGGCGGGCGGCGCGCGGTCTTGAAATCAACCAGCCGGATCCGGTCGGTGCCAATCAGCAGCCGGTCGATCGTGCCGGCCACGACCTGGTCGCCCACCGTGGCGGCAATCGGCACTTCGGCCAGCGCGGCGGGTGAGAACAGCTCGGCCCAGGTCGGCTCCGCCAGCACGGCCAGCGCGCTGCAGGCCAGCTCGGCCCGTTCCGGCGCGGCGAAATCCCGGCCATGGCGGGCGAGCCAGGCCTCAGCCGCAGCCTTGCGCTCGGCAACCGGCAATTCGGGCAACCGTTCGAGCAGGCGGTGCAGCAACACCCCGCGCAAGGCGGCCCGCCCCTGCCCCGGCGGATGGGGCGGATCGGTCGCCAGGTCCTCTCCGAGCGCGGAGGGTGCCAGCGGGCGCGGTGGGCGCGGCTCAGCGGCGACAGGACGTTCCAGCCAGGGCGGCAGCAAGGGCAGTTCTCCCCCGCCGCCAGCTTCAGGTGCGGGCAGCAGATTGGGCGGCGCACCATAGGTCGCTGTCCAGCCCCACCGGGCATCCTCCCGTCGGTGGCTGTCATCGAACAGCCCAGCCAGACGGGCGTACCAGCTATCCGGGTTGGGCGCCTTGTCGCTCCCGCCCAGGGCACCGCCAATGAACAACGCCTCCTCGGCGCGGGTCATTGCGACGTAAAGCAAGCGCCAGTGCTCTTCCAGTTCCTCACGCGCGGCCCGGTCAGCCACATCGGCAATTGGCCCGATGCGCTGTGCCTTCCTGAGCTCCGGCAAGGGAATCTGCTTGCGGGTCAACGGATCCTCAAGTTCCAGCGGACTGCCGAGCGAGGCGTGCGGATTGTCGGCCGCATCGGCCAGGATCACGATCGGTGCCTGCAAGCCTTTCGAGCCGTGGACCGTCATTACCTGCACCTCGTCGCGCGCCTTGCCGGCCTCGCGCTTCAGTTCGCCCGAACCGGCATCGAACCAGCGGATGAACCCGTTCAGGCTCGGCACCTCGCCCGTAGCATAGGCCCCGGCGGCATTGAGCAGTTCATCGATCGGATCGTTGGCTTCGGTCCCGAGCCGCGCCACCAGCTTGCGCCGCCCCTGCCACGGGCCAATCAGGATCCAGTGGAGCAGCGCCTGCGGCGGCTCGTAATCGGCGATCCGCAATATCTCGCCCAGCGCGGTCCACACGCGATCAACGTCCGGCTCGCCACGTATGCGGCGCAAGTGCTCGTAGAGCCCTACCCCTTCGGGCCGCCAACCAAAGCGCAGCAGATCGTCCTGGCTCCAGCCCAGCAGCGGCGAAACCAGCAAGCAGGCTAGGTTGAGATCGTCATGCGGCTGGGCGGCAAAACGCAGCGCCGCCATCAGATCGCGCACGGCCAGCGGTGCGGCCAACCGCAGGCGGTCGACCCCGGCCACCGGCACACCGTGGGCATGGAGCCGCGCGACGATCAGTCCGGCCAGTTCCTTGCGCTTGCGCACCAGCACCATGACGTCACCGGCCTTGGCCCGGCGCTCCCCGCCCTTGACCAGCGGATAGCCGTGTTTCAGCCAGTCATGCACTTGCTGGGCAATCCGTTCAGCCATTTGCCGATCACCGCGTGAGAGCCAGCTTTCCGCGCCTTCCTCGGCGGGCTCGCGCGGTTCTTCACCGTCCTCGTTTTCGCCGCCAATCACCTGCCATAGCGTCACCTGCCCGGGGCGCTCCTCACCCATATGGTCCGCTGGCGGCGTTGCAAGACCAAGGTTTTCCGCGCCGATAGCGGCAATAGCCCGGTCAACGAATTCCAGGATCGGGCGGGCCGTGCGGAAACTCTGTCCCAGGTCGAGATCGCGCAGCGAACGCAGCGGCGCATTGCCCCGCTGCCCGGCCAGGTTGGCAGCAGCTTGATTCATCTGCCCCGCCACCCGTTCCTTCGCCTTGGCAAAGTTTTCGGGGCTGGTTCCCTGGAAGCGGAAGATCGCCTGCTTGTAATCGCCCACCACAAACAGGGTGCGCAGCTTGTCTCCGCTAGCGCCTTCGCCACTGAAGAAATCGCCGGTCAGGGCATCGATGATCTGCCACTGCGCGGCATTGGTATCCTGCGCTTCGTCAACCAGGATGTGATCGAACCGCCGGTCCAGCTTGTAGCGAATCCAGTCCGAGAGCTCATTGCGGGTGAGCAGTGCCGCCGCCTGCCGGATCTGGTCATTGAAATCAATGAACCCAGCCCGCGCCTTGGCCTCGTTCCAGGCGCCGGAAAACTTGTGGCCGAGTTCGAGCGCGGGGGTCAGGAAATCAACCAGCTCCAACAGGGTCCGGCGCTGGCGCACGGCTTCGGTGGCGATCAACACGGCTTCAGCCGCGCCTACGAAGCTCTCTTCACGCTTGGACAGATGCTGGCGGTTCTTGGCCAGTCCTTCCTTGGTGAACAGCTCCGCGCACAGTCCGTCGAGCTGCGCCAACCGTTCAGCCGGTTCGGCCGCAAGCCAGCGCTGGATTACTGGCACCACCTTGTCCGCTGTGGCCGTTTTCCAGCCCTGATAAGCCGCCAGGCAGCATTCCAGCGCATCGACATCGAACACCGCATCGTCGCACAGGTCGACAAGGTCCACCGGGCTGGCATCGCCATCCAGCCCGAGCAGGCGCAGTACCCCGGCCCGCATCGGCGGGGCCCAGCCCCCTGCACCGTCCCAGGCCTCATGCGCATCGGCGCAGCGCAGCAGCCAGCCGGGCACCTTGTCCGGCCCCATTCGGACCGCCAGCAGTTCCAGCGCATCGAGCGTGGCAACATCGTCATCGCGCTCGGCGGTCACCAAAAGTTCGGACAGCACCTCGCGCAGCAGCAGCTCGCGATCGCGATCTTCCATCGCCCGCACACCGGGCAGCAGATCGGCTTCGGACGGGAAGGCGGCCAGCAGCCACTGGGCAAAAGCGTGGATCGTATCGATCCGGAGCCCGCCGCCCGGGCAGTCCAGCACTTCGGCAAAAAGCCGACGCGCGCGCGCCCGGTCAGCGGGCTGGCTGGGCGCACCAATCGCTTCAAGATCTTGGAAAAGCTGGGCTTCGGGTAGCCGCACCCAGCGGGCCAGCACCTCGTTGATACGGGCGGCCATCTCGGTCGCCCCGGCCTTGGTGAAAGTCAGGCAGAGGATCTGTTCGGGCCGCACGGCTTCCTGCAACAGCAGGCGCAGCACCCGGGCGGACAACACCTGGGTCTTGCCGGTACCGGCCGAGGCCGACAGCCAGACCACTTCGCCCGGCTCCACCGCCGGACGCTGGTTGCCGACCAGGGGGAAGACCCGGCTCATTCGCCCTGCTCCCCGCGCGCCTGCCACTCATCGAGCCGCATCAGCTGATCGTAATCGTTATAGCCCTTGAGATCGGGATTGAGCCGCGCCGTGAAGGGCTCATCGCCCTTGATCCACTTGTTGATCGCCTCCAGCAGGAAGCGCTTTGTTTCGCTCAAGAACTCAGCCCGAGGAATTCCGCTGCGCTTCGGCTTTTCGAGCACCGGTTCAAAGCAATAGCCAAATCCGGTCTCACTCACGTCTTTTTTGCCGAACGACCAGTATTCAAACCCGTTGGGAACCCCGGCAACACTGTCGAAGCCGCCGGCCGCCGCCATCAGGCCCAAGGTCCCGAGCTGGAGCGCAAACCCTTCCTGGACTTGCTTGCCATTCGGCGGCGCTCCGGTCTTGTAATCGACAACCACCAGACTGCCATAGGCTGTCCGGTCGATCCGGTCGGCCCGGCCCTTGATGGTCACGCCCGCGAGCTGGAAATGCCCCTTGATCTCGCTGGCCAGCACCGTGCGCCCTTCGGCACTGTCCGCCGCGATCCGCGCGTCGATCCATTCGAGCCCGCGTGACAGGCGCGGCCACCACAGGCTACGGGTGACAGGGTGAGCCTGCATCACCGCCAGTTCCTGGCTAGCGATGGCCAGCAATTCCCCCGCCCGGCCCCCGGCCTTGTGCCACCGCTCCATCACATTGTGGACCACCGTGCCCTGCCAGGCGGCTGACGGATCGGCATCGAGCCCGTCGAGCGAGCGCAACCGCAGAATCGCGCTGGCATAGAACTGGTAGGGATCACCGCGCAGCCGGTCGATTGCAGTCACCGCCAGAGCAACGTCGCGCTGGGCCGCCGTGGGGCGCGGTTTGGGCTGCGGATAGGGTGGCAACAAGTCGGCATGGTCCAGCCCCCGCGCCAGATCGATCGCAGCGCGCTCGACATGGGTCGGCGCCAACTCGCCCAGCATGGCCTGGACCCGCAGCACGAAGCGGCTGGGGATCACCGGCTTGCCATCATCGCGCTGGGCCCAGCTCAGCACCACTTCGGGCGCACCCAGCGCAGCGGCGAGGTCATGGGCGGCAAGGCCAATGCGGAACTCGCCGCCCGGCACCCCCAGCGCCCGCAATACGGCGGGAGGCAGTAAGGGCTCGGGCGACGGGCTGGCTGGCCAGGACCCTTCGGTCAGCCCGGCACAGATCACCAGGTCGGCGCGGCTCATCCGGGCTTCGAGCAAGCCATAGATCGCCACGCGTGGATGGCCGCCCCACGGCGGACGTACCGATGTTCGGTCCATCGCATCGCGCAGCACCTGTGGCAGGTCATCCGGGGTGAGCCGGGTGCCGATCCCGCTGGCACCATCGCGCAGGCTTTCCAGCCAGGCGGACAGCGCACGGCCATCCGCCTCACCCCAGAGCCGAGCGCCGCACAGCGCCTCACCGGCGGCCGCCAGCACGTCAAGGGCATCGGCCAGGCTGCCATCCTGCGGCAGGGCCAGCACCGGCGCGAGGATCGCTTCGACCTGCTGCCACCAGTCGGCAATGTCACGGCCTGCACCGCGCTTGGCCAGCTTCTCGATCGCGGCGCGGATCGGGCCGAACCCGGGCGCCGGGCGTGGGCCGCGCAGTTCCAGGTCGAGCGCGCGGGCATTGTCCAGCCAGGCCGCGCGCCCTTCGCCTGCGCCGACCAGCGGGTGGATCAACAAGGCCAGCAGCGGCACCGGCGCCGCCTCGCTCGCCGCGATCTGGGCGAGCAGCAGCAACACACGCCCGGCCGGGGTCTGCGGCAGGGGCAGGCCGGCAGTATCGTCTGCCATCACGTTCCAGCGCCGCAGATGCGCCACGACGCGGCCCGCCAATGCCCGGTCCGGAGTGATCAGGGCGACACGCTTTTCCGGTATTTCCAGTGCCTGCCGGATCAGGATGGCTATGGCCTGTGCCTCTTCGCCGGGGTGAGCGGTTTCCATCAGCCGCACACCCGAGAGCCGGCGCTCTTCGGCCTTCAGATCGACCCACCCGGCACTGGCCGCCGGTGGGAGGAACAGATTGGAGATCGCCCGGCTGCGTTCCGGCGGCGCGGCGCCGAGGCCGGCGCGGTGCCAGGGATCGACTTCGCTACGGGCGATCCCCATGCGGCCCAGCAGCAGCTTGAGGTGGTACTGGGGATGGGTCAGCGCATCGCGCTCCCCAAACGGCGCCCCACCCGGCTCCTCGGGCTGCCCGGCGATGCCGAGCGCATCCCACACCGTTTCATGCAGCGCGAGGTCGAGATCGGGCAGGATCACCGCGCCATGCGGCAGTCCGGCAATGGTCCGCAGCAGCCGCGCCAGCGCCGGCGAAGCACTGGTCACCCCCGCCGCGACGATCGGGTGGGCTGGCGGCGCGTCCGCCCAGCGGCGCGCCGCATGATCGAACAACAGGTTGCGCCGCACCGGGGGATCGACTTCGCCGCGTTCCTGCAATTCAGCCAGCCAACGAGCCTGGACGCGAGCGAAAGTGCGGGTCGATTCCTGCCAATGTCCAGCCAGATCGCCGACGATGCCCGCCACCCGCTCTTGCAACAGGTCGCCCAGTTCGATTCCTTCGATCGCCAGCCGGTCCATCGTCCGCCCGGTCTCGAAGGCCAACCGCAACAGACCCGGCGCCTTGGGCGCAGCCGCGCCCAGCTCATTGCGAAGCAGTTCAGCCAGCCGCAACCAGCGGCGCAGCGGATCAGCGGCGGGCGGAATCATGCCACCCGCGCCCAGCGGATCGAGCAGCGGCCCCAGCGTTTCGTCGAGATCGAGATCGCCGACCACAGCCATGCGCGGCAGCAGCAGCCCGCCGCCCGAGAGGCGCACGAAAGCTTCGGTCACGATCCGTTCGGCGCGGCGGCTGGGCAGCAACAGGGTGAGCCGGGCCAGGCCCAGGTCGGCATCGCCGTAACGTGGGATCAGCCCGGCCACCAGCGCATCGGCAAAGCCGCGGTGCGCGGCGATCGAATAGACGCTGAGGCTCCGCCGTTCAGTCACTGCCAGCCAGCCGCGCTTCGGTCAGCGCGATGGCTTCGGGATAGCCGACATCGAACCATTCGCCATCATGCACCAGCCCAAAGCAGCGTCCTTCCGAAATCGCCCTATCCCAGAACAGGTTAGTCGAAAAGACGTCTGCTGGCGGATTGGTAATCAGCCGCTTGGAAAGAAGCTGCACACCGGTCCAGTCAAACCCGCGCGGCTGCTTGGGTCCTTCGCGGGACAGGCGGCCATCGCTGCCCAGATCGAAGTCACCAATCCCCTTGGCATTGTGTGCACGCTCATGCGGGACGACCAGCATCAGCACGTCCATTCGCGCCGGGTCCCAAGCGGCAGCCATCCGCCGCAACGGGTTCTCACCGCTCCAGGTGAACCAGTTGTCGGCATTGATACAGAAAAACGGATCGTCCGGGATCGCGGGTAGTGCCTTGACCAGCCCGCCGCCGGTATCGCGCAGCAGTTCGCGCTCGTCCGAGACGGTTACTGCAAAATCGGCAGCGTGCCGCGCCAGGTGCGCCTCGATCTGATCGGGCAGATAGTGAACGTTGACCACGATCCGCCCCACCCCGGCATCGCGCAGCAGGTCGAGCACGTGATCGAGCAGCGTCTCGCCCGCCACCTCGATCAGCGGCTTGGGGCGCGTGGCGGTGAGCGGCATCATCCGCGTCCCCCTGCCCGCGGCCATGATCATCGCGGTATCGGGCAGGCTCATGCGGCGAAAGTACCCCCGCCGGTGCTGCGCAGTTCGGCAGGGATATTAGCATCGAACCAGCGCGCCACCGGCTCCAGCGCCGGATGGGCCAGATCACGCTCAAGCAGGGCCCAGACGCGGGGAATGTAATTCAGGTAGCGCGGCTTGCCATCGCGCTTCCACAGCCGCACGAAGATGCCGACGATCTTGGCGTTGCGCTGCGCTCCGAGCCGGGCATAGTCGGCGAGGAAATCGGCACCCGGATTGGCTCGCTCCATGTAGTAGCCCAGCATCTCCGCCTCGAGCTCGGGCGAAACATCGCGGCGCGCGTCTTGCAACAGCGAGACAAGGTCATAGGCCGGATGGCCAACCAGCGCGTCCTGGAAATCGAGCAGACCCTGGGTCTCAAGCGAGCCGAGCAACATGATGTTCTCGGCATGGTAATCGCGCAGCACCACCACGCCGGGCCGCTGACGGGGCAGCATCGGGCTGAGCACGGCCTCCCAGGCAGCAGAATAGCCCGGTCCATCGATGTAGAGGTTCTGCGCAGGACAGTACCAGTCGGTCAGCAGGCGAGCTTCGCGCAGGTATTCCGCCATCGAGTAGTCGACAAATGGGCCCGGCGGCAGGCGATGCAGTTCGAGCAGGGCATCAACCGCGCCGCGATAGACCGCGCGCTCATCCTGCGACCACTGATCGACATATTCGCGCATCCGCACTTCGCCGAAGTCCTCAAGCAGGACCAGCCCGCGGGCGGCATTCTCAGCCAGGATACGCGGCGCGCGCATGCCGTTGGCATCGAGCCACTTGGCGGCGCGCAGGAATGGCACCGGATCCTCGTTGGGTGGCGGGGCGTCCATCAGCATGGCGAAGCGATCGCCCTGGCGGATCCGGAAATAGCGGCGGAACGAGGCATCGCCAGCCAGTGGATCGACCACCGCCCCTGCCCATCCGGCCTGCGCCAGAAACTCGTCAAGACCCTGCGGGAGCGTTACGACCATGGTTCCCGCCCTAGCCAATCGGCCCCGGCCTCGACAATCGCTATCCGCCCCGTTTCCGCAGATTCGATTGCAATGGCAAGGCAGCCTCGCTCGTTGGCAAATCCGCCGGCATGGTCTGGCCATTCCGCGATCAGCGCCGCGCCGTCGCGGTAATCGTCCAGACCCAGCTCCTCGGCCTCCTCGGGTCGCTCAAGCCGGTAAAAATCGGCATGGACCAACGGCAGCCGCACGGCGGGCGGATCGTAAGTCTCGATGATGGCAAAGCTGGGCGAAGGCACTTCCCCGGCATGCCCAAGTCCAGCGATGATGGCGCGGGCCAGCGTGGTCTTGCCGGCGCCCAATCCGCCAGACAGGGCAACGACGTCACCGGGTCGCAGTTTGGCGGCAATGCGCCGCCCCAGCGCATCGGTGGCAGCCAGATCGGGCAGCGCGATCCTCACGGCAGGTCGATGATCGCCGCTGTGCCCTGGCCCGGCTCCGAATGGAGCGTCAGGGTGCCGCCATGTGCTTCGATCAGGCGGCGGGCGAGCGGCAGGCCCAACCCCTGGCGACGCTCGATCGCCTTGCCGTCAGCGGAGAGCTTCATGCCTTCAAGCGCGCGGGCCAGCGTTGCGGCATCCATGCCTGGACCGTTATCGGAAATCACGATCCGCGCCCGGCCCTTGCGGCCCGACAGATCGACCAGCACCCGGCCACCCGCGGGCGTGGCCGAAATGGCATTGTCGATCACGTGGCCGATCGCCCGCGCCAATCGCCGGGAATCGCCTGTAATCCGGCCCACGCCCTTGTCCCCGCGCAGGTCCAGCGCCAGGCCGGCATCCTTGATCCGCGCGGCGCGATCCTCGACCAGGCGGGTGACGAGCGGGAATAGTTCCACTTCCTCGCGCACCAGCGGCAGCAGCCCGGCCTCGCTTTGCGACAGGTCGAGCACGCTTTCGATCTGCTCGCCCAGCCGGTCGACCGAAGTCAGGATTGCAGCGACATATTCGCGGCCCTGCTCCGACAGTTCGCCGCCCAGCCCGGCATCGAGCAGTTCCGCAAAGCCGCCGATGGAGGTCAACGGCGTGCGGAATTCATAGCTCATGTTGGCCAGGAAGCGGGTCTTCAGCGCATCAGCCTCTTCCAGCGCGGCGGCACGCTGCTTGAGCGCTTCCTCGGCCTTCTGGCTGTCGGTGATGTCGAGCACGGTCAGCAGGCCGTTCCCATCGGGCAGCGGCACCCCGGCGAATTCCAGCGTCCGCCCGTCGGCCAGCACGGCGCGCCCACCGGTCTGCTGGCGGTCCAGGGTGGCGGCGCGCACCACGTCGCCCACGGCCTTCGCACGCTCAGGCTTCTTGAGCCGCGCGCCAATCCGCTCGAGCAGCGCCTCGATCCGCGGATGGGTGTCGAGGAAGGCATCGTCGAGCCCCCAATCCGCAGCAAAGCGCCGGTTCCACAGCTGCAGCCGGCCATCAGGCGCAAACACCGCAACCGATTCAAACAGGCTGTCGAACGTCGCAGTGCGGGTGCGCAGCAACGTGTCGCGTGTGGCAGATAGTCGCAGCTGTTCGGTGCGGTCCTCTGCAATCAGCAGCAAGCCGCCATCAGGCAGCGGCTGGGCCACTACCCGCAAGTGCGTGCCATCGCCCAGCACCCAGGCTTCTTCCTGCGCCTCACTGGCAAGGAACCACGTTGCCTTCTCACGCCGCCAGGCCGGGAAATCCCGTGCCTCCGGTGCCCGGCCACTGTCGCGCGCGAGATCGAGGATCCGCTCAAACGGGGGCGGATCGATCAGCACGGCCGGTTTGAGTGCGAAGATCCGCAGGAATGGCTGATTGGCGAAAACCATCTGCCGGCGGGCATCAAACTGCGCCACCCCGGCAGAGAGCTGATCAAGCATGGCCCGCTGTGCCTCGCGAAAGGCACGGAAGTCGCGGCCGAGCTGCTCCATGTCCTCGATATCGACGGCATAGCCAGCCACGCCTTCCTGCCCCAGCGGCAGGTCCGAAACCCGCAGCGCGCGGCGCTCGCCCGCTATCGTGGCAGCAACGATGCGCTCGATCGGCAGCTGCTTGGCCGCGGCCTGGCTGGCGACTTGCCGCGCGGTCAGGCCATCGACGCTTTCGATCAGTTCGATCCCGTCAGCGGCGACCTGCCGGGCATCATCTCCCCCGACGGCGGCAACGTAGGCCGCGTTGACCAGCCGCAGGTCGCCTTCCGGTCCGCGGAACCACATTGGCATCGGCGCGGCTTCGATCAGGCCGACCAGCGCCGCGAAATCAGCCTCTGCCCGCTGCGCCGCGTCCCGCAGCTGGACCAGTTCGCTCTCGCTGTCCGAAAAGTCGAACACCCAGACCAGCGCTGCCCCGCCCGGTGAAATCGATGGATCCGCCAAATGCCCACGCAGCGCCAGGCTGCGCTTCGAGCCGCGCGGGGTCACGACAAGGCGGAAGGGGTTGGCCGTGCGCTGGCAGCGCCGCACCGCCTCGGTCAATTCGGCCAGCTGTTCGCGGGTGAGCCCCCCGCCGCCGCCATCGATCCGGCCGCCGTCCAGTTCGGTCAGGAATTGTGGCACGGCCTCCAGGCCAAGCCAATTGGCCAATCGCTGCGGCGCCTCGATCCGCCCATCGGCACGGACCAGCAAGGGGATGGCCGGACTTTCATCGACCATCTTGCCCAGCCGCCTGACCAGGCGCTGGCTAGCCTCGGCCCGCTTCTCCCGCCCACGCGCCGCCAGCAAGGCCCAGGCCGCAGCCAGGGTCCAGGCCGCCAGCAGCAGGCCGATCAGCGCCATTTGGGTCGGACCAAGCGTCATTGCTTATCCGCTATGCGCGAGGGGGACGAATGGCAAGCGCGGCCCGGCCATCATCCCCGCGAAAGCAGGAACCGCTGGCCGGACCGCGCTGATCTTGCGCCAAATTGACGGCGCTCCCGGGACTGGCCCGGGAGGACCTCATCAGTAGCGGTAGTGATCCGGCTTGAACGGACCCGCTTCCGACACGCCGATGTACTTGGCCTGCTTTTCGCTGAGCTTGGTCAGCTGGACACCCAGCTTTTCAAGATGCAGCGCAGCGACCTTTTCATCGAGGTGCTTGGGCAGAACGTACACTTCGTTCTTGTACTCGCTGCTCTTGGTGAACAGCTCGATCTGGGCCAGCGTCTGGTTGGTAAAGCTGGCCGACATCACGAAGCTGGGGTGGCCGGTAGCGCAGCCCAGGTTCACCAGGCGGCCCTTGGCGAGGATGATGATCTGCTTGCCGTCCGGGAATTCCACCAGGTCAGTGCCCGGCTTCACTTCGGTCCACTTGTAGTTGTCGAGCGCAGCGATCTGGATCTCGCTGTCGAAGTGACCGATGTTGCAGACGATCGACATCGGCTTCATCGCCTTCATGTGCTCGGCGGTGATAACGTCTTCGTTGCCGGTGGCGGTGACGAAGATGTCGCAGCGCTTCACAGCTTCTTCCATGGTGACGACTTCATAGCCTTCCATGGCGGCCTGCAGCGCGCAGATCGGATCGATTTCGGTGACCATCACGCGGGCGCCGCCCTGGCGCAGCGAAGCGGCAGAACCCTTGCCGACATCGCCGAAACCGGCAACGCAGGCGACCTTACCGGCCAGCATCACGTCGGTCGCGCGGCGGATCGCGTCAACCAGCGATTCCTTACAGCCATAGAGGTTGTCGAACTTCGACTTGGTGACAGAGTCGTTCACGTTGATCGCGGGGAACGGCAGCTTGCCGTCCTTGGCGATCTGGTAAAGGCGGTGAACGCCGGTGGTGGTTTCTTCCGAGACGCCCTTGATGTGAGCGACCGACATGGTGAGGTAACCCGGCTTGCGCTTCAGGAAGGCCTTGAGCGCACGGCAGAATTCGATTTCCTCGGCATTGGTGGGCTCGAACAGGTCTTCACCCGCCTCTACCCGCGCGCCCCACAGCGCGAACATGGTGGCATCGCCGCCATCGTCGAGGATCATGTTGGCGGTGCGGCCGGTGCCGTCATCCCAATCGAAGATCGAGCCGACGTAGTCCCAATAATCAGCCAGGCTTTCGCCCTTAATCGCGAAGACCGGGATGCCGGCCGCGGCGATCGCGGCGGCGGCGTGATCCTGCGTCGAAAAGATGTTGCAGGTGGCCCAGCGGACTTCGGCGCCCAGTGCGACCAGCGTTTCGATCAGCACGGCGGTCTGGATCGTCATGTGCAGCGAACCGGTGATCCGTGCGCCCTTGAGCGGCTTGGCGGCCCCAAACTCGTCCCGCAGCGCCATCAGGCCGGGCATTTCGGTTTCGGCGATGCGGATCTCAGCGCGGCCAAAATCGGCGAGGCCGATGTCGGCAATGGCATAGTCGTGAGTCTGGGCAGCGGTGGCCAAGGGTCTTCTCCTGAATGGTCAGGTGCCTGCCCCTGCACGGCAAAAGGCGGCACCACAGATGACGCCGCCCTTAGCCGCTCGCCTCGTCTGAGGCAAATATAAAGATTGCTTTATATGATTTACCGGACCCAGGCGAAACGCGGCGTGCCGTTGCTTGCGAGCAATTGGTCGGCCGCCTCAACCAGCACGGCTGCCCCCTCGGCCTGAGCAAGACTGCGAGCCGCGATCTTGAGGTCGCTACAGGTCAGCCAAGGGTGCCCCTGGCCATAGGTGTTGGCCATTGTCACGCTGATCTTGTCCAGCGCCCGGTTGGCCTGGACGGGACCAAGCCCGGCATAGCGTGACTTGAGCTGATCACTGGCAGCGTTCAGCAGCGCGATGTGCTTGGTGGTAAACCTTTGGTAATCCGGCTGGAAGTTGTCGGCCGTGTGGCGGCAACGCAGCCCCGTTACCATCAGCATGATATCTAGCCGCCGCAGCTTTTCCGCTTGGCTAGCGCTCTGCGCGCTGGCCGGCGTGGTGGCGAGCAAGCCCAGCGCGGCCAGCGCCGCAGCGATCCCTTTGGTCTTCCCCATGTTCAGTCTCCCGGCGGGACCCTGCTCCCGCACCACGGCAGACTGTGCGGGGAAATTTACGGGATCTTAAAGCAGCGCGGTAAAGCGAATTTAACCATCCAAGCCGGTTGCTCTTGATCGTGCGGCGCTTATATCGCCAAGGCAAGTTCCCCCTTCTGACAGGAGTACCACGATGACGATTGCTGTTGGCGACAAGCTGCCCGACGTGAAGCTGGTCAAGGCCACCGAAAATGGCCCCGAAGCCGTGCAAAGCGCAGAATACTTCAAGGGCAAGCGCGTCGCGCTTTTCTCCGTCCCGGGTGCCTTCACGCCGACCTGCTCGGCCAAGCACCTGCCCGGCTTCGTCGAAAAGGCCGACGAACTGAAGGCCAAGGGCATTGACGAAATCGTCGGTACGGCGGTGAACGATCCCTTCGTGATGGGCGCCTGGAACAAGGCTGCCGGTTCGGCCGACATCACCATGCTGGCGGACGGCAACGCCGATTTCGCCAAGGCGCTGGACCTGACCATGGACGGTTCGGGCTTTGGCCTGGGCCTGCGCGGCCAGCGCTTCTCGATGGTCGTCAATGATGGTGTGGTCGAGCAGCTCCACGTTGAAGCACCGGGCGAGTTCAAGGTGAGCTCGGCCGAGCACCTGCTCGAAAACCTGTAAATTATGTTGTGGGGGCAGCTGGCAATCAAGGCGCTGGTTTCCGGTGCGCTGATTGCCGCTGCCTCTGAACTGGCCCGCCGCAGCCCCGGCTGGGGCGGGCTGCTGGCCAGCCTGCCGCTGGTTTCAACATTGGCCATGATTTGGCTATGGCGCGACACCGGCGATGCTGAGCGGGTTGCCAGCATGGCCCTGTCTTCCACGCTCTATGTGCTGGCATCCCTGCCGGCCTTCGTCATGCTGGCCGTGCTGTTGCGCAAGGGCATCGCCTTCCCGGCCGCGATGGTCGCTTTCGCCGTAACGGGCTGGATTGGCTATGTGCTGATGCAAGTCGCAGGGCGCCGCTGGGGCTGGCCAGTCTGATTCAGCCCGGAATTGCGTAAGTCACCACGGCCTGCGCCACGATATTCTCGGGCGCATCCTGCCACAACCGGCAATCGACGGTCGCCAGCCGCTTGCCCAGCTTGAGCAGCACCGCATCGCACCACACCGTCTGCTGCTGCACCGCCCGCAGAAAGCTCATGTTCAGGTTGCTGGTCACGGCCATCGCCACCGGGCCGATATGCGCCAGGATCACGGCGTAGGCAGCACGGTCCGCCAAGGCCATCTGGGTCGGGCCGGAAACGATCCCTCCCGGCCGCAGGTTACCTTTGTCAGGCTCCATCGCCAGCCGCACAAAGCCCGGCTCGATCCGGTCGATCCGGCCCGATCTATCATGGTCCGTGCCCGGAAAGGCTTGCACAAAGAATTTGGACAGGGCGGGAATGTCCATCACCGGAACTGGCCGGTTCATGTCAGTAGCCCATCAGACTGAGCACTTCCTTGCGGCTGCGGTCGTCGTCGAGGAAGCAGCCCAGCAGCCGGCTGGTGACCATGCCGACGCCGGGCGTGCGCCCGCCCCGCCCGGTCATGCAGCCGTGTTGCGCCTCGATCACCACGGCCACGCCATGCGGCTGGAGGTTGTCCCAGATGCATTGGGCCACTTCGGCGGTGAGCCGCTCCTGGATCTGGAGCCGCCGGGCATAGCCATGGAGTACGCGGGCCAGCTTGGAGATGCCCACGACCCGGTTCTTGGGCATATAGGCAATCGCCGCCTTCCCGGTGATCGGGGCCATGTGATGCTCGCAGTGCGACTGGAACGGGATGTCCTTCAGCAGGACCAGCTCGTCATAGCCGCCCACTTCCTCGAACTGGCGCGAGAGGTGGCTGGCCGGGTCTTCCCCGTAACCCTGGCAGTATTCCTTCCACGCGCGCGCAACGCGGGCCGGGGTATCGAGCAGGCCTTCGCGTTGCGGATCATCGCCTGACCAGCGGATCAGGGTGCGGATCGCGTCCTGGACATGGTCGGGGACGGGAACCTTGCCGTTCTCGTCAAGCTCGTCGTGTTGGCAGGCCATGTTCGAATATCTCCAGTCGCGGGCGCCGCAGCAGGCTACCCCGGCGAAACAGCCCGCGCCTGGCGCTGAACGGCTCGAACAGCTCTTCGGGCCGCTCCGGGTCGAGCAGGGCATTGTCAGCGACCGCTCTCTCCGTTTCGCCCAGGGGACGCAAGACAAAAGGTTCAAGATACTTACCGCGCTGCGGGGCCTGCTCGATCAGCGCGATCATCGATGGATCGGCGCTCAGCGCCGCTTCCACCTCGCGCCGGGGCATGCCCAGGTGTTCGGCCAGCAAGGCGTGGCGCAGCCGTGTGATACCGGGGCGGGCGTGATCGTTGCCCGGGCGGGCGGCATCGATGAACAGGTCGCATTCGCTGTCGAGCCCAAGCGAGCGGTTGTTCATGTTGGCCGAACCGATCCGCAGCACTTCATCATCCACGATCATCATCTTCGAATGGACGTAGATCGGCGTGCCGGCCGCGTTGCGCGGAATGAAAATGCGAAACCGCCGCAGATGGTCCCGCTCGGCAATGGCATGCGCCAGACGGACCCGCGCACCGTCCATGGCCACCACTTCCAGCCAACCTTCGGCGGAAAGCGGATTGATTAGCACGATTTCCGGAGGATCAGGCTCCGAAACACGCGCGGCAATCGCCTCGGCAATGCGGCGCGCAGCGAAATACTGGCTCTCGGCATAGATAAAGCGGCGGGCACGATGAATGTGTTCGACAAACAGCGTTTCGACCTCACGCAGTTCGGACAGGCCGTTCCAGGCCGAACGGGTTCGTGCAATCCCTACCTCGACATCGGTGAAATCGGCCTTGAGCGTCGACGGCCATGGGCTGCTGACCTGCGGCTCGCACGGCTCCATCGGCTTGCCCCCGGCCTGTTCCCAGCGCGCCCGGCCCAGTTCCCCCAGCGCCCGCGCCGCATCGCCCTCCACCATCAGCGTCAGGTCATGCCACGGCGCGAACAGCCGGGGTGAGAACGGCAGCCGGCGGCGCGGATCGCCCTCCTTGTGCTCGGGTGTGTCCCAGCGCCCCGCAGTCATATCGATCCCGCCGCAAACGGCGAAACGATCGTCGATCACCACGATCTTTTGGTGATGGCTGCACCCCAGCGGGTGGGCGGAATCGAACTTGAAATCGATGCTCGGATGGCGCCACCACCGAAACAGATCGAGGATCATCGAGCCGCGAAAGATGAATTTCAGCGCCCCAAAATTCCATTTGAGCACCCGCACGTCCAGTCCCCGCGTGCGCTTGCACAGCCAGATCATGAAGGCCCCGAGCCGCGCAGGCTTCTGCAGCCGGTCTGGCTTGTTCCACCAGCGCCGCCCCTGCCCCAGGTGGATGCGGGTATCGAAATCCCAACCAATCATCATGATCCGCTGCCGGGCACGCATGAAGGCCTGCTGCATTAGCGCGAAGTAAGGCGCGGCATCGACCACCACATGCACCCTGCTGGCGCGGGCATAGCGCCAGACAGACTGGGAATGGGCGGGCGTCTCTTCGGTCACAGGCATCCACTGCGCAAAGCGAGCCTGGAAAGTAGGAGCTTCAAGGCACGAATGCCACCCTTGGCGCCCGAAAGGGCGGCAATCCTGTCAATTACCGGCGGTTGGCGCGGTCAAAGCTCGATAAGTATCCGGACCCGTTCCGGCTTGAAACCGCCTGCAATGGCAATTTCCTGCCGGGACTTGTCGACAAGCCTGGTCAGGTCACCAAAAGCCCCTTCCTTGCCGCCGACCCGGGCCAGTGCTTCCGGCTCGATCTTGAGCAGATCGACCAGCGCGGTCATCCGCGGCCCGGCAGGGCGCGCGCGGTCGTGTTCCCAGGCCCAAACTGTCGGCCGGCTTACATCGAGGGCGGCAGCCACCTGCGAAAGCGACATATGCCGAGCATGCCGGGCATAGGCGATCCGCTGGCCCAGGGTGGTGCCTTCCGGCGTCAGCGGCGCATCGGGATGATCGGAGGCAGATGATGTCGTCGGCGCCACGACTGACCGCAATTGGGCAGCGCTGAGTACGGCCCGCTCGACCGGCTCTGCAAACCGGCAGCCATGCAGCGTCCCGCTAACCCAGACCACTTCCGCTTCAACTGCGCCAGCTTCTGGCAGGTTGATCCGAAATCCCTCTCCCACTGCCAGACCCTCGGCAGTTTCGATCAGCAGACCCGTTTCCGATATGTTGTGAACGGTGACATTGGCCGGCCCGCCATCGAGTTCGCCGAATGTCTCCAACAGCAGTTCCCTGCGTTCGGCCCGTCCGCCCTTGGCCATCCGTCCGTTAATCGACATAGGTCGGGTCTAGGGGATCGGTGTCAGGTCCGGGTAGAGGCTATCTAGACCATTTTGATATGGATTTCGGTCCACGACCGGCCATTACAAAAAGGGCTCACCTTGCGGTGAGCCCTTTTTGTAATGGCGCGCCCGGAACGATTCGAACGTCCGACCCTCAGATTCGTAGTCTGATGCTCTATCCAGCTGAGCTACGGGCGCGTTGGAGTGGCGCACATAGGCAGGTCATTCGCCCTTGGCAAGCGGCTAAATGGAGGAAATCAGATCACGCGCCAACGGCACATCAAGCGGCGGCATCGGCAGTGAAAACAGCACAGCGGGTTCGTACCAGGCAATCGCCGCTTCACACAGACACTGGGGTTCGCCTGTCCAGCGGCGGCAAGTGTAAAGCGTGATGACATGGGGATTGCCAGGTTCCCGTGCCGTCCCGACAGCCGTCAGGTCAGCCGGATCCACTGCCACACCCAACTCCTCGGCAATCTCCCGGGCCAGTGCGGATTGCAGCGTTTCTCCCGGTTCAACCTTGCCCCCCGGGAACTCCCACAGTCCGCCGACGGGCCCGCCGGGCTTGCGCTGCTGCATCAGCACCCGCCCCGCCGGATCGATCAATGCAGCGGCAACCACCTGAATATCTGTCGGAAAGTTTGGCACATTAACGTCCGATAGAAACGTTTCTTTAACGACGACATGCGATTTGGGCACCCTACCCGCTTTTTCCGCGGAGAGGGAACCATGAAGAACACTTTCCTCATGCGCTTGATCCGTGACCAGCGGGGGACCTCTGCTGTCGAAATGGGGCTGATCTGCGGCTTGATCGTGATCGCCATGTTCACCGCGCTGCAAGGCTTTGCCAATGCAAGCAATGGGATGTGGACCAATGTCGCGAACCAGGTTCAGACAGCCAACAACGCCAGCGGAAGTTAAACATTTCGCAAGACTTATCACCTAACTCGGGGATCGCTCGATCCGGGTGACAGGGAAAGAGCCGGGTACTGAAGACTGCTACAGGAGACTGACCATGAAGTTCATCAACAAGCTGTTCCGTGACGAAGCTGGTGCCACTGCGATCGAATACGGCCTGATCGCCGCTCTGATCGCCGTTGCCGCTATCACCGCGATGCAGGGTCTGGGTAACGAGCTGAAGGAAACCTTCAACACGACCTCGACCAACATGAACACCGCCAACGCGGCTGCCTAATCGCAAGGGCCGCAAGGCCAGCGAAACGGAGGGGCGGCAGGGAAACCTGCCGCCCCTTTCATTTGTGCGCGGGAAGCGGGCAGGATCAGTACGTGACGAGCTTCACCTTCTGACCGGCGACAATGCGGCTGCTGGCGGTCAGCCCGTTAAGCACCAGAAACCGATCGAGCTGGGCGTCGCTGAATGCCATGCGCTGACTGAGTGACTGGACCGTATCGCCCGCCTTCGCCGTGACTACCACCAGCTTGCGCGGCTTGATCGCCGCCGCCTCGCTCGCGGATATCCGCCGCATTGAACGGAACATCGAATCGAATACTGCCGATCCGCCCGCCGCGTTGAGCGTTACGAAGTGGAAGGCCTGGTCCGGCGCGAACTGGTAGGCAAACACCATCACCTCAACGACGCTTTGCCCGTTGTTGACGCGCGTCGATGCATAGGCTGCCGGCAGGCCATTGATCGTGGTGCGACTGATCGGACCTGGATCAATCTTGGCCTGATTATCTTCCGTCAGCGCGCCAAAGGCCGAGCGGACATAGGCATCGAGATCGCCGTTGTACGGTCCAGTGGTAAACTGGGCGCGCCCCGACTGGCCGTTGATCGAGACCGCACGGGTCCCGTTCATCATGTAAAACCCGGCCGGCGCCTCATAGGCCAGCTTGAGGTCGGGGTGCGTGAAGCGGCGCCCCTCGACAATCCCTTGCTTCGGATCGTCGCCATAGGTCATCCCCGCAATCCGCGTGAGAAAGGTGTCGCGATTGGTTACACCGCTGGCATTGCTGCCCGCCCGGGCAAGCGCGGCGCGCACGCGCGAGGCCGGATCGGGGTGAGTCGAGGCCCATTCGGGCACCTTGCTGGCCGATCCCCCCATCAACCGCGAATCCAGCGCATTCTGGCTGGCCAGCGATTGCAGGACCGTGCCCATTGCCCGCGGATCGTATCCGGCGCGGCGCAGGTAATCGATACCCAGATTGTCAGATTCGGTTTCCTGCGTGCGTGAATAGCGCAGCGTCAGCAGTTGCGAGCCCTGCAAGAAGCCGCGCTGCACCACCTGGCCGATCTGGCTATTGCCCAGCAGCACGCCGGACAGGACCGCACCCAGCACACCAACCACGGTGTTGCGGGTGGCCGTGCTCTGCCGCTTGCGGCCATGCTGCGCGGCAACGTGGGCCACCTCATGCCCCAAAACGCCGGCCAGTTCCGCCTCATTGTTCATCAGCGCGACCAGCTGGCGCGTGACGTAGACATAGCCACCGGGGATGGCGAAGGCATTGTTCACCGGCGAGTTGAGCAGGGTGACCGTAAAATCGCCGCGCGCGTTGCTGAGGCCAGACTGGACGGCGATGTTCTTGCCGACCGCCTCAACATAGGCTGCCTGCGGCCCGGTCTCGGCCCCGCCAAATTCCGCCAGCAACTGTGGATGGGCCTTGGCACCTTCGGCCTTGTCCTGCTCGCTGATCGCCTGGGCCGGCATTGTGGCGGGCGCACGCTGGGCCTGCGCCATGATCGCCGGGCTTGGCATGGTCAGCAAGCCAATTGCGGCAGCCGTGGCGAGCAAGTGCTTGGACCGACGGGAAATTCGTTGCATGAGGCGGTTCCTTTCGCGCTGCATTAACCCTGCCAAAAAGGCCGGGTTGCGGCAAGCGATTGAAAACCTGGTTTGTTGGCCCTGGGCTGAACGGAGCTTACGCTTCACCGATCCGCAGGAACCGTTCCTCGCGCAGCGCCTTGAGCTTCGCCGGACTGTGCCGGGAAAGGGTGTCGAGCTCTTCCCCGATCGCCTTGGTCAGGGCGGCAATCGCTATGTCAGGCGCCCGGTGAGCACCGCCAACCGGTTCGCGAACAATCCGGTCAATCACGCCCAGCGCCAGCAGGTCCTGCGCCGTGACCTTCATCGCCTCGGCTGCGTCAGCCGCCTTTTCGGCCGTGCGCCACAGGATCGAGGCGCAACCTTCGGGCGAGATCACCGAATAGACGGCATGTTCGAACATCAACACGCGTTCGGCACTGGCCAGGGCGACTGCGCCGCCCGAACCGCCCTCGCCCACGATCGCGGCAACCATTGGCACGTTCAGCGCAAGGCAGGCCTCGGTCGAGCGGGCAATGGCTTCGGCCTGTCCGCGTTCTTCGGCCTCTACCCCAGGAAACGCACCCGAGGTATCGACCAGGGTCACCACCGGCAGGCCAAACCGGCTGGCCAGTTCCATCAGGCGGATCGCCTTGCGATAGCCTTCCGGCTTGCCCATCCCAAAGTTGTGCTTGATCCGGCTCTGGGTGTCGTGGCCCTTCTCATGGCCGATCAAGACCACGCGGCGACCCGTGCCATCGGCGCCCAACCGGGCCAGGCCGCCGACGATTGCATGATCCTCGCCAAAGCAGCGATCCCCGCCGAGCGGCACGAAATCGGTGAAACCCTGGGCAACGAAATCGCGGAAGTGCGGCCGCATCGGGTGCCGCGCAACCTGAGTTTTCTGCCACGGTGTCAGCGCGGCATAGGTGCTGGCGAGCAGATCGGCGCTCTTCATCTCCAGCCGACGGATTTCCGCCGCGATATCGACATCGCCATCAGCTGCAACATCGCGCAGTTCGGCAATGCGCGCTTCTAGGGTGGCAACCGGCTTTTCGAATTCCAGATAGGAGATCATGATGCCGCGCTAGCCGGGTGCGGAGCGCATCGCAAGGGGATGCCGCTGGTTGACCAGCGCGACCAGCCGCGCGGAATCAACGTGAGTGTAGATCTGGGTCGT
This sequence comes from Novosphingobium sp., assembly GCA_044238415.1. GTDB lineage: Bacteria > Pseudomonadota > Alphaproteobacteria > Sphingomonadales > Sphingomonadaceae > Novosphingobium. The sequence continues at coordinate 25,062 of JBIIDJ010000007.1, read as the reverse complement.
CGCAATGTCGGCATGGCCAAGCAGGGTTTGCAGCACGCGTAGGTCCGCCCCGCCCTCCAGCAGGTGGGTGGCAAAGGCATGGCGCAGCACGTGCGGGCTAACCTTGCCCGGGTCGATCCTGGCCCGCAGCGCCAGTTCCCGCAGGAGCTGGAATAATCGTACCCGGGTCAGATGGCCCGACTTGCCGCTGGAAGGAAACAGCAGGCGCCCGGTCGCACCGCGGCCATCGCCCCGTACCGCCAGCCAGCGCGACAGCGCCTGCCGCGCGCGGGTGCTGACCGGGACCATCCTTTGCTGTCCGCCCTTACCGGTAACGGTCAGAAACGGGGCATCGCGCGGCACGGCAGCCAGCGGCAGCGAAACCAGCTCGGTCGCACGCAGGCCCGAGCCGTAGAGCAGTTCCAGCAAGGCCAGCAGGCGCACTGCCTCACGCCGATCGCCCGCAGCCTCTTCCTCGGCGCGGGCGAACAGCGCTTCTACCTCGCCGTGGCTCAGGATCCGGGGCAGCGGGCGGCGGGTACGCGGGCGTGGCAAGGCGGGCGAGGGATCGTCGCTGCGCCAGCCCTCGTCCATCAGGAATCCGAAGCACTGGCGCAACGCGGAACAGCGCCGGGCGAGGCTCGCGGGGGAGAGTTCGGTCCAGGCCAGGCCAAGCTTGGCAATGCCGTCGCGGTCTGCTGCGGCGAGCGGTCCGAGCACGGTCTCAGCGGCGGCAAGGTCCCGGCCATAGGCCGCCAGGGTATTGGCCGCAGCGCCGCGCTCGGCGGCCAGCATAGCAAGAAAGGCGCTGGCCCCGGCGGACAGCGGATCAGCCGCGGGCAATGGCCTCGGCCGCGATCATCCGCGCTTCGGCGGAAAGGCCGACCCGGTTAAGCGCTGAGACGATGTGGAACAGGTGCAGGCTGGTCATCTTGTCCCAGCCATCGCCCTGCATCCCCACCCCGGCGAGCAGCGCCACCAGTGTGGGGTTATTGGCATCGGCGGCCTGGTTGATGAGCCGCGTCCAGCGCGTCTGGCGATTGAGATCGATGCCCAGCTTGCCAGCAAAATCGCCCGCCGCGGCTTGATCGACCCGGCTCAGACCGACCAGCGCCGCCAGCAGGAAGCGCGACTTGCGATAGCCGTCGCTGGAATCGTTATCATAGAAGTTGTCGAGTGCACCGCCATCCACAGGATTGCCCCGTTCGGGCGCGGCCAGCGTCAATTGCGCCCAGGCCAGCGAGCCGACCTCGGCCTGAGTTGCCCAGCGCAGCGCATTACGATCAAGCCCGGCAGCCAGCATCGAGGCGATCAGGTCCCCCAGCTGGTCGGCCCGGTCACTCGAAACCGGCATGCGCGCAGCGGCATAGGCGGTAAGCACCTGCCGTGAATAGCGCACCTGCGGACTGCCCGCGCTGTCCCACAGCTGCGCGATCGCGGTCATCCGTTCAGCCGCGTCGGCTCCGGTATAGGCGGTACGGAGCAGCGTGGCGCGGTCGGCCCACTCGCCCGTGATATCTTCCTGGCTGTAGATCTGGCTGTAGAGATCGACCATTGCCGCGCTGGACAGGATTCCCGCGGCCGCGGCCTGATCGGCCCCGGCGGCGCGCGTCGTCAGCGGGACCATTGGCGCGATAGCAGCCGAATAGGCATAGCGCGGTGCCGCATTGCGCATCAGCGATGCGGGCGGCTCCAAGCCCACGGCAATGGTGAAGGCATAACGCCACGGGGTCATTTCCTCCACCCCGTCCCACTCGATCGTCACCGCGCGGCGGGCGCTTCCAGCTGCACCGGCGTATTTCTGAGCCAACAGCATGTCGATCTTGGGCCAGACGCCGCCACCCTCCATCCGGTCAAGCGCGGCCATGGCAGCGCTGCCGTCGCCCTGGAAGGCCTGACAGACCGCGCGCAGCACTTGCCATTCGGGATCCCGGCGTGCCCCGCCTTGGACCGAGATGGCCGGGCAGATCCCGGTAATATCGGCAGTAAAGGCATAGGCATCGAGCGCCGCCCGGGTCAGCCCCGGGGTGTAGTTGCCGGCATCGACATCCTGCACCACGGCGCGCGCGGCCTCGCCCTCGCCCATGCGCACCAGCAGCGCGGCGCGCATGGCGGCAAAGTCAGCCGGGTTCATCCCCGCCGGCGCATCGAGGCGCGAGGCGAGCGCCCGGCGGAGCAGGATATGCCCCCAGCGTGAGACCAGCCGGCCCTTGTTGCCATCAAGCGTGGCCTGGACCAGCGCCACGTTCTGCCGCACCAGCGATCCGGCGGGCAGGCCGCCCTCGTAATCGGCCAGCACGCCCACCTGCTTCATCGAACGACGGGCGGCAGGCGGCATGTCAGACTTGGGCTTGAGCCCGAGCAGCTCATCCAGCTCCTCAGGCGACATCTTTTCGAGTTCGGCCAGGGTCGGGATCCGCACTCCGCTGGGCAGCGTCGGCCCGCTTGCCGCCGCCGCACCCGGCACGGCCTGAACCACCGGGACCGAGACCGAACCGCCGGAGCCCGGCGTACCGCCACGGTTGACCGTTACCGGTGCGGCGCTTGTCGCCTTGGGCGCGGGGCGGGGCCGGTCAAATCCAGGTGGCAGCAGCGATTCGGGCGCGTCTTGCGCCATGACCAGCGCTGAGCTCAGCGCCAGGGCCGATCCCACCAGCAGGAACAGGGCATTGCGCTTCATCGCGTCAGCCCCGGCAGGCTCACCGGCTCGGCAATCAGGCGTTGCGGCACTTCGCCGCCATCCCACCAGGCCCAGCCGAACAGCGCGGCCAGCGCGGCCACGCCCGCCGCCAGCCATCCCTTGCGAACCCTCAACGCCACGCTTTGCCTTTCTGCCCGCAAACCTGTCCTATACTTGCGCCCCCGGTTAGCCCATCTATAGGCAGCCCCGCAATGGAGCATGACAATACCCCGCTGTCGCCGGACGAACTTGCCGCCCTGGCCCGCCGGATCGATCGCCCGATCGTGCTGGTGGGGATGATGGGCGTGGGCAAGTCGAGTGTTGGCCGCCGAGTGGCAACCTTGCTGAACCTGCCCTTTGTCGATGCCGACACTGCGATCGAGGAAGCGGCCCAGCTGTCCATCTCGGAAATCTTCGCCCGCCACGGCGAGGCTGAATTCCGCGACGGCGAGCGGCGGGTGATCGCTCGCCTGATCGACGGCACCCGGCAGGTCGTGGCGACCGGCGGCGGGGCTTTCGTCAATCCTGAAACTCGCGCGCTGATCCTGGACAAGGCCATCGCCGTCTGGCTCGATGCCGATATCGATACGCTGGTCGAACGCACCGGCCGCAAGGATACCCGACCGCTCCTGCGCCAGGGCGACCCGCGCGAGATCCTGACCCGGCTGCGAGAGGAACGCGCCCACGCCTATGCCCAGGCGCCGATCCATGTCATGTCGGGCCGCGGTGCCCAAAGCCGCACCGTGGCGCGGGTGCTGAAGGAGATTGACGCATGGCTGTGATCCCGGTCGACGTGGCCGGCGCACCTTACCAGGTGCATGTCGGTGCGGGCCTGCTCGCGGAGCTGGTGCCACTGGCCGCCGGGCGGCTGCGCAAGCGACGCGTGCCGGTGGTGACCGATAGCGCGGTCCACGCCCGCTGGGGCGCGGTGATCGAGGCGGCGCTCCACGCGCACGGACACGAAGCGGCCTGGCGCATCCTCCCCCCTGGCGAAGCCAGCAAGAGCTGGGATCAACTGGCCGCCACAGTGGACTGGCTGCTGGCCGAGGAAGTGGAACGCGGCGATCACATCCTGGCACTGGGCGGCGGCGTGATCGGCGATCTGACCGGCTTTGCCGCCGCAATCCTGAAGCGCGGGTGCAAGTTCATCCAGCTGCCCACCACCCTGCTCGCCCAGGTCGATTCCAGCGTCGGCGGCAAGACCGCGATCAATACCCCTGCCGGCAAGAACCTGGTCGGCGCCTTCCACCAGCCCTCGCTGGTGCTGGCGGACCTTGCCGTGCTCGACACCCTGCCCCGGCGCGAGCTGCTGGCCGGCTATGCCGAAGTGGTGAAGTACGGCCTGCTTGGCGATGCCGATTTCTTCCACTGGTGCGATTCCAATGGCGCGGCGATGCTGGCGGGTGATGCGGCTCTGCGCGAATATGCCGTGGCCCACTCGGTCGCCGCCAAGGCGCGGATCGTCCAGGCGGATGAGCGCGAGACGCTCGGCCTGCGCGCCCTCCTTAACCTGGGCCACACCTTTGGCCATGCGCTCGAAGCCGAAACCGGCTTTTCCGACCGCCTGCTGCACGGCGAGGCGGTAGCGCTTGGCATGGTCCTCGCCGCCCGCTTCTCCGCCCACCGCGGCCTTTTGCCCCGCGCCAGCGCCGATCAGGTTTCCCGCCACTTCGCCGAAGTGGGCATGATCGCCGAACTGCGCGACCTTGGCCTGACTTGCGACGGCCAGACCCTCGTCGCGCATATGCTGCACGACAAGAAGATGGACGCCGGCACCCTGCCCTTCGTGCTGCTGAGGAGCATTGGCGAGGCGTTCCTGGCGAAAGACGTGGACCTGGGCGAGGTCGCGGTGTTCCTGGATGGGGAACTGGCGCGCTAACGACACGCGCGATCCACTGGATGGTGTTGAAAAGGAACATCATCTTAGCCTTGCCGCCACTGCAGGTTGGTACACCGATGCAGGTACCGCCATTTTCCTGCCCCGCCAAAACCTGCCATCCTGGCAGCCATGCCCCAGCTCTGCCCCCAGGCGATCAATCGCGCTGCCCGCCGCGCTGCCCCCGCCCTGCTGTTCCAGACGCGCAGCCTTTGCACGGCCAAGAACCTTCACTCGGACTGCGAAGACCGGAGTGACGGCGAGGCTGGAAAAACACCCTGGACCATGTCCACAGTGTCCACCGGAACGGCGCACTGATGCAGCGCGGATCGTGCTTGCCGGCGGTGACAGCCTTGCACCACCAGCCATGCCATAGATCGGAAAGCAGAAATCCCGGTGCATCCAGATGCAAACACGGGTGCATCCAACCTGTCGAAATCAAAACCGGTCAGCGTCTGGCCGCAAGAGGAGTTTCGACTTTGCCACTATACGCCCGTCCGGTCCGCCTGGCCTTGTCACTATCGGGCCCGATCCTCGTGCTCGCCGCTGCTGTTGCCAGTTCATCGGCACTCGCCGGTCAGGTCAGCTCCACCATGCCGGATACGGCGGCTGGCAAGATCGGGGCGGCAGTGATCGCGCGCATCAATGCCGATAACGCCGAGACCATCCAGCAATGGGCAACGACGATCCTCTCCGGTTCTGTCGATGCCGAGATGCGTGCGTCTCTCGTCAAGCAGCTTGCCGTCGCCGTGCGGGACAGCGGCGGGGTCGACTTTGTCGATGCCCGCACTCAAGGCCCGCCCGGAATGCTGGTCGTTACGATCAAGGGGCGGCGGACCGGGCAACTGGCCGCGCTGGTGCTGATGCCCGATCCGGAGCAGGCCGGGAAGCTGGCCATGGCGGATATGGTCCCGGTCGATGATCCTGCGCTCTATGCCGCCTGGCCCAAGGCTGGCGCGCCCAGGACCGAGATTGCCCGGCTCGCCAGGGTGGCGCTGGACCAATTGGTGCGCACGACCGACTTTTCGGGATGCCTGAGTATCAACGATGGCCAGGACACCTTCTTCGATGAATGCCGGGGCCTCGCCGATCGCACCTTCGGCGCGAAGGTGGATCGGCAGACGAAGTTTCACATCGGCTCCATGAACAAGATGTTCACGGCGGTTGCGATTGCGCAGCTCGTCGAATCCGGCCGGCTGAAGTGGGACACGACGCTTGCCGAAGTGGTGCCCGAATACCCCGATCAGGCGGCGGCAGCGAAGATTACGGTGTGGCAGCTGCTGCGCCACACGGCCGGCCTTGGCGATTTCTTCGTTCCGGAGTTCTTCCAGAACCGCGAGAAGTTCGTCAATCCAGCCGATTACCTTGATCTGTTAGCCCGCCAACCCAAGGTTTCGGAACCCGGCGCGGACTGGAACTACAGCAATGCCGGCTACATCCTGGCAGGCCGGATCGTCGAAAAGGTCTCGGGCCAGAACTACTTCGACTATATCCAGCGCCATGTCTTCGCGCCGGCCGGGATGACCGCGAGCGGCTTTGATAGCCAGGAAGATGTGACGCCGGGTCTGGCGACCGGATATTTCAAGGATGGCGCTTTTGCCACTTCATGGAAGGCCAACTGGATGACCCTGCCATTCAAGGGAAGTCCGGCCGGGGGCGGCTATTCGACCAATGGTGATCTGCTGCGCTTTGCCAGCGCACTGCGCAGCGGGAAGCTGGTCAAGGACGCGACCGTGCAGAAGATGTTCACCGATGGCGTCCCGGTAGGACCTGGCACCTATGCCGCCGGGTTCGGCGAACGCCTTTCGCATGGCCGCCATATTCGCGGCCACGCCGGCGGCGCGCCGGGGATGAACGCCAATCTGGCAATAGTCTGGGAAACCGGAGGAGCGGTCGCTGTAACCAGCAACCAGGGCGATGCGCCGACCGCGATGCTGTTGAGCGAGCGCATTGCCGATCTGCTCGCCGCTGAAGGGAAAACCGCGGAGGACCAAAAGCTGTAATGCCCGGGCCTGCCTTAATGCCATTCCGGCACTCCAATCGGGAGCGAAATTGATGGACCCTACGATGCTGCTCATTCCCACCGTGATGATGCTGTCACCCGTCGCGATCCTGCTGATCTTCCTGCGTCATCGCACGGCAGTGACGAAGGAGCGATACCGCACGCTGCTGCAGCTCGCGGAACGCGGGGTGGAACTGCCGCATGAACTGCTAATCGAACCGCGCGCCGCCAATGCCGACCGGCGCAGGGCGCTAGTGCTGATCGGCGGCGGGTTTGGTCTCATGGCGATGTTTCTCGCCCTGCCGTTCGAACTGCACAGCGGACAACGCATCGCCAGCCTGTGGGGGCTTGGCTTGTTGCCGCTGATGACGGGCCTGGGCTACTTCGCGAGCTGGTGGCTCAACCGGCGCGATGACATGCGTGGCTGACCCTGTTGCCGAAGCGCAAGCCGATCATGCGTTAGTGGCCCGGGTGCTGCTGACGGATGATCGGCGTGCGTTCGAACAACTCTTGCGGCGTCATCAGGGCATGGTTCGCGCGCAGTTGCGCCGGCTGCTTCATGGTGACGAAGCCAGGGCCGATGACCTTGCCCAGGAAACGTTCCTGCTGGCATGGCGCAAGCTTTACCAGTTCCGCGGCGAGGCACGCTTTTCCACCTGGCTCTACAGCATCGCCTATTCCTGCTTTCTCCAGGCCTACCGCAAGCGGTCAGCGGCGGCGGAAGGCATCGCTGCGGGTGCGCCCGAAGAGTGGACAACGCCTCGCGACGCAGCCGAACTGCGGCTCGATGTCGAGCGCGCGATGGACCGCTTGTCCGCCGCCGAACAGGCCGTGCTGCTGCATGTCGCGCAACTCGGCTTGAGCCATGAAGAGGCCGCCTATGTCCTGGCAATGCCGCTTGGCACCGTGAAATCCCATGCCAGACGCGGCAAGGACAAGCTGCGCGCAATGCTGGCGGACTGGCAGGCACCATCTGGGACGGAGGGTCGATCATGACCGACGATGTAAATGACGATATGGACATCTTCCTGCGCGAGCATTTCGCCGGACCAGTGCCGGTTGGCGATTTTGCCGACCGGGTGATGGCTCAGCTGCCAAGGCAAAGGCGGAGCAAGCAAGTGCCGCTGATTGTTGGAGGCTGCATCGGCGTGGTGATGTGCTGGCTCAGCCTGTGGTCGGCTCCGGTTTCGCAAGTCGCCAGGCAGGACTGGCTGTCCGGAGACCTGTCAGAGGCTTCCATCGCGATGTTCATGGCAATGCTGGGCATGGCAATTCTGGCATTGGCCTGGTCAATCGTCGAAACCGATGATGGATGGGGTCCATCGCCCCGCGGTATCACGCGCTAAAATCCGTTCAGAGCACGCCTCGCATGATGTGCATCGATCTACTCCGCCCTGCCCAACCAAAGGCGCACAATGGGCCCAGCAAACTTGCCAGCATCCGCGCGGGCGGGTAGCTCGTTGCACACGAAACCATTTGCGGGGATGCAATGACTGTTGCCGAAGCCACGCCCGAAATCGACCTACGCCATGACAAGGCCTTCCTGGGCCACCCCAAGGGGCTGGGCTATCTGGCCTTTACTGAGGCGTGGGAGCGGTTCTCCTACTACGGGATGCAGGCGCTGCTGGTCTTGTACATGACCAACGCCCTGCTCAAGCCCGACCGGGTGGGGAATGTCTGGGGGATCGAGTGGCTGCGCGGCCTTTATGGCGGGATCGATGGCCAGCCTTTTGCCTCGGCGATCTTCGGCACTTATGCGGCGCTTGTCTACCTCACCCCGATTGCCGGAGGCTGGATTGCCGACCGTTTGCTGGGCACGCGGCGCACGCTGCTGATCGGAGCGCTGGTAATGGCGGCGGGGCATTTCCTGATGGCCTTCGACGTGACCTTCCTGGCAGCACTGACCTGCCTCGTCATCGGTTCTGGCCTGTTCAAGGGCAACATCGCCAGCCAGGTCGGCGCGCTTTATGCCGAGGGGGACAATCGCCGGGCCGATGCCTTCCAGATCTTCTACCTGGGGATCAACGCCGGGGTGATCGCTTCGCCGCTGGTGGTGGGAACGTTGGGCGAAAAGGTCGGCTGGCACTGGGGCTTTGGCGCGGCCGGCGTGGGCATGCTGATCGCCATTGCGATCTTCGTGGCGGGCACCAAGTACCTGCCGCCCGATCCGGTCCGTCCGGCCAAGGGCGAGGCCAAGGCCGACCGCCCGCCGATGGAGCGCAAGGACTGGCTGGCCACCGCCGCCCTTGTCCTGCTGATCCCGGTGATGGCGATCGCGATCGTGCCCAACAACCAGATCTTCAACGCCTACCTCGTTTGGGGTGACCAGTCGTTCGATCTCTACTGGCGCGGGGAAAAGCAGCCGACGACCTGGCTGATCACGCTGGATGCGGTGGTCTCGGTCAGCTTCCTGGCAATCGTCGCGCTGTTCTATCGCTGGTATGGCAAGCGCTGGAACGAGCCGGACGAGCTGGGCAAGCTGATCATCGGCTCACTGTTTTCAGTGGCGGGGATGCTGTGCCTGTGGACCGCCGCCAGCACCACCGGGGCGGGCGAGAAGATCGGCCTGTTCTGGCCGGTGATGTTCCACGTGCTGAATTCGATCGGCTTCGCCCACATGCTGCCGGTCAGTCTGGCGCTGTTCGCACGGCTGGCGCCCAAGGCCATCAACGCCACGGTGATCGGGCTCTATTACCTGGCCTTCTTTGCCGGCAATTCGATGGTTGGCTATGTCGGCGGGTGGTTTGAGACCATGCCGACCACCGACTTCTGGCTGATGCACGCGGGCTTTGCCGCGGTGGCGGGCGCAGTCTTCGTGGTGTTCAAGCTATTCCTGGCCAAGCGCCTGATGGGTGAGGCGCCGGCCGCGACCGCCTAGCCGAACAGGGCGATGGATTGCATCCCGGCGGCGACAGCCTCGCCATCGGCATTCCAGATGCCCATGTCCTGGCTGGAACAGCCGTGCTCGGCATAGTTGCCGGCCGCGCGCAGCAGCCACCAGCCATCGCGGCTGGCAGGGGCAGGCGTAAGGAGGTTGACGATCCAGGTCATCGAGCTGACCGCCGTGGCCTTGCCCAGCAGCGGCATAACGCCGGGCGGCAGGGCATCGGCGCAGAGCAGCAGCTCGACCATGGGATCAAGCCCGGTGCGGTCTTTCAAGCGGACCCACCAGGTCAGTTCGGGCAGCTTGGCCTCAGTGCGGGGCACGGCAAAGCGCCGCTCGAAATTGCGGGTGAAGCCGGGGCCAAGATGTTCGGGCAGGATCGCCGCCTCGTCCACCGGGATCAGCCCGGCCGGCGGCGGGGCATCGTGGAGGTGCAGGCTGCTTTCCACCGGGCCCATGAAGACGAAAGTGGCAGCCAGGCCCACGCCGGCCTCGCTCGTTACCTCGGCAGTGACCCAGGTGGCGTTGCGGCCGCGGCGCAGGACGCGGGTGGAAATCTCCACCTCACCCGCCAGCGGTCCGACAAAGCTGACCTGGGCGGAGCGCAGCGGCGGCAGGTCATCCGCCGCCTTGCGCGCCGCTTCCAGCGCCAGGGCCGAGGACAGCCCGCCGTAGGAGGTGCGCCCCTGCATCCACTCGTCTGGGATCGTGGCGAGAAGACCGGTTGCGGTGGGGCGGGTAGCGGCTAGGATCGCGGGAAGGCTCATCGGCTTTCCTTTGACGTAAACGGAAAGCAGGTCAAGGCAGGTGGCGAAATGCAATTCATCGATCTCTCGATCCCGATCACCAATGACGTCGTCTCTGACCCGCCGGTGATGCGCCCGCAGATCCACTACACCACCCACGAAACCAGCTGGGAGCAGATCGCGCTGTTCTTCCCCGGGCTCGAGAAGGACGACCTGCCCGATGGCGAAGGCTGGGCGGTGGAAACGCTGACGCTTTCAACCCACAACGGCACCCACATGGACGCGCCGTGGCATTACCACTCGACCACCGACAGCGGGGCGCGGAAAGCCCCGAGCATTGACGAGGCCCCGCTCGACCGCTTCTTCCGGCCGGCCGTGAAGCTGGATTTCAGCCATCTGCCCCACGGCACCGTGGTCAGCGCCGCGCAGGTCGAGGCGGAGCTGGCGCGGATCGGCTACACGCTCCAGCCGCTTGACATCGTGCTGGTCCAGTCCGGCGCGATCTATGGGACCGAGAACTTCACCGACCAGGGCGTGGGCCTGGGCGCAGAGGCGACGCTTTACCTCACCGAGCGCGGCGTCGAGGTGGTGGGCACCGATGCCTGGTCATGGGATGCACCCTTCAGCCACACTGCCCGCCGGTGGGCCGAAAAGCGCGATCCGGCGATCATCTGGGAAGGCCACAAGGCCGGCCGCATCCACCCCTATTGGCAGATCGAAAAGCTGACCAACCTGGCCGCCCTGCCCGCCTTCGGCTTTACGCTCAGCTGCTTTCCGGTGAAGATCGAGGGCGCCAGTGCCGGTTGGATCCGGGCCGTGGCGATGGTGGGTTAGGAATGAGCGGCCACGACCACTTCCGGATCGAGCGCAGCGGTGCGGTTACCGCTGTGTCGCTCAACCGGCCGGAGCGGCGCAATGCCCTGACCCCGGAAATGCTGGTCGCCCTGCGCGAGATCGCCGAAGGCTTTCGCGGCGATGCCGAAACCCGCGCGGTCATCATTCGCAGCGATTGTCCGGATTTCAGCGTCGGTGCCGATATCGGGCGGATGGGCGGTGAAGTTCCAAGCGTGGCCGAACTGCGCCGCACGGCCGAGAACGGCGCCTTGCTGCTCCGCGCGATCCGGGAAATCCACCAGCCGACGCTCTGCCTGGTGCGCGGCGTGGCGACCGGCGGCGGGGCCTGCATCCCCACAGCCTGCGACTTCCGCTTCGGCACCCCCGATGCGCGGATCGGTTACGGCGAGGTCAAGCTCGGCATCAACCTGATGTGGCATGCCCTGCCGCTGGCAATCCAGACCGTTGGCCTCGCCCGGGCCAAGCGCATGGTTATGACTGGCGACCTGTTCGATGCCGAAACCATGCGCGACTGGGGCTTTCTGGACGAGGTCCTGGCACCCGATGCGATCGAGGATCATGTCATGGCCATCGCCCGGCAATATGCCGCACTCCCGCCCGTTGCGGTCCAGATGATCAAGCGCAGCGCCAATGCCTGGGCCGGCGCGCTTGACCAGGCGGTGATGCACGCCGACGCCGACCAGTGGCTGCTCGCCACCCGGACCGACGATTTTCGCGAAGGCGTGGCCGCTTTCCGCGAAAAGCGCGGCCCTACCTATCGCGGTGATTGAAGCCTACTCCAGCTCTAGGATTACCGCGTCGACCGCTAGGCTGTCACCCGCCTTGGCGTTGACCTGCTTGACCGTTGCGGCCTTCTCGGCGCGGAGGATGTTTTCCATCTTCATCGCCTCGACCACGGCCAGCGGCTGCCCGGCCTCAACCTTGTCGCCCTCGGCCACGTGGAGCGCGACCAGCAGGCCCGGCATCGGGCAGATCAGGAACTTGGAAAGATCCGGCGGGACCTTCTCGATCATGTGCTCGGTCAGGTGAGCGATCTTGGCGGGCAGGATCTGCACCTTGTGGATCGCCCCGCGGGTGGTCATGGTCAGGCCGGTGCGGCTGGGTTCGATCTTCACGCCGTAGCTGACATCGCCGATCTCGGCTTCGACCAGCCGCTCGCCGGGCGTGTATTCCATCGCCAGATCGATAACTTCGTCATCGACGGTGATCTGCTCATCCAGGCTCACGGCATAGGTCTGACCGCCGATAGTCACCGCCCAATCATAGGGCGGCTCCAGCTCGCCATCGAGCTGACCGTCGATCTGGCGTGCGCGATCGGCGCGGGCCGTGGCGATGAAACCGGCGATCGCGGCTAGGTGCTTCAGCGTCTCCATATCGGTCGCCGCGCCGGTGAAGCCGTCGGGGTATTCCTCGGCGATGAAGCCGGTGGTCAGCTCGCCCGAGCGGAAGCGCGGGTGCTGCATGATCGCCGAAACGAAATCGACGTTGTGCCCCAGCCCTTCGAGCTGGAACCGGTCGAGCGCGGCGATCTGCAGGTCAGCGGCCTCGTCGCGGGTCTCGCCCCACGTGATCAGCTTGGCGATCATCGGGTCATAGAACATCGAGACTTCGCCGCCTTCATAGACGCCGTCGTCCACGCGCACTCCGCCCAAACCGCGGCGGCCGTTGGCTGCGCCATCGTCCTCCCAACCCGGGACCGGCGGCTGATAGCGCACCAGGCGCCCCGTGGAGGGCAGGAAGCCGCGATAGGGATCTTCGGCATAGACGCGGTTTTCGATCGCCCAGCCGTCAATCTTGATGTCATCCTGCGTGAAGGCCAGCTTCTCACCGGCGGCAACGCGGATCATCTGCTCGACGAGGTCGATCCCGGTGATGCATTCGGTGACGGGGTGTTCCACCTGCAGGCGGGTGTTCATTTCGAGGAAGTAGAAGCTCTCCCCGCTCGGGTCCGCGCCAGAAACGATCAGCTCGACCGTGCCGGCTGAGTAATAGCCGACCGCGCGCGACAGGGCGACGCACTGCTCGCCCATGGCTTTCCGCATCTTGGGCGTGACGAAGGGTGAAGGCGCTTCCTCCACCACCTTCTGGTGGCGGCGCTGAATGCTGCATTCACGCTCGTTGAGGTAGAGGATGTTGCCGTGCTGATCGCCCAGGATCTGGATCTCGATGTGGCGCGGGTTGAGGATGTACTTCTCGATGAACACACGGTCATCGCCGAAGGAATTGAGCCCTTCGCGCTTCACCGCCTCAAAGCCCTCGCGCACGTCCTTCTCGTCATAGGCCAGGCGCATGCCCTTGCCGCCGCCGCCGGCGCTGGCCTTCATCATCACCGGATAGCCGATCTCGTTCGAGATCCGCACCGCGTGCTCGGTATCCTCGATCTCACCCACGAAACCGGGGACGACATTGACCCCCGCTTCCTTGGCCAGCTTCTTGGACTCGATCTTGTCCCCCATCGCCGCAATCGCGCCGACCGGCGGGCCGATAAAGGCAATGCCCTCGGCCTTGAGCTGCTCTGCAAAACTGGTCCGCTCGGACAGGAAGCCATAGCCCGGATGAACCGCCTCGGCCCCGGTCGCCTTGCAGGCCGCGATGATCTTGTCCGCGATCAGGTAGCTCTGCGCGGCGGGTGACGGGCCGATGTGCACCGCTTCGTCCGCCATCTGCACAAACGGCGCGCGGGCATCGGCATCGGAATAGACCGCGACGGTCTGGATACCCATCCGACGGGCAGTCTTGATCACCCGGCAAGCGATTTCGCCACGGTTGGCGATGAGGATTTTTTTGAACATCGTCTTGTTTCCTATGCCTCAAGCGGCGGCATGTTGTGGCCGAGCAGGCGGAGCATATCCGCAGCGCATTCGACCACGTTCGAACCCGGCCCGTAGATCCCTTGAACCCCGGCCTCACGCAGGAAGTCATAGTCCTGCGGCGGGATTACGCCGCCGGCGATGACCTTGATGTCGGGGCGGCCGGCATCGCGGAGCAGGGTGATCAGCTGCGGGACCAGCGTCTTGTGCCCGGCGGCGAGCGAGGAGGCGCCGACCGCATCGACGTCCTTCTCCAACGCGAGCGCGACGGTCTCCTCCGGCGTCTGGAACAGCGGGCCGGAGGTCACGTCAAAGCCCATGTCGGTGAAGGCGCTGGCGATCACATTGGCGCCGCGGTCGTGCCCATCCTGGCCCATCTTGGCGACGAGCAGGCGGGGCTTGCGGCCCAGGCGGCGGGTTACGGCTTCGACGCCTTCCAGCACCTGGTTGTAGCGCGCGTCTTCCGCATAGGCCGGCCCATAGACCCCGGTAACCGGCACCGGCTGAGTGCCATAGCGGCCGAACACGCTTTCCATCGCATCGCTGATTTCGCCCAGCGTGGCGCGGTGGCGGGCGGCTTCGACCGCGAGGGCCAGCAGGTTTTCCCCGCCCTTGGCCCCGGCCGCCAGCGCGGCCAGCGCGGCCTGGCACTTGGCCTCGTCCCGCGCGGCCTTGATCGTTTTGATCCGGGCGATCTGGGCGTCACGCACAGCGTGGTTATCCACCTCGAGCGTGTCGAGCTGGTCTTCCTGCGCCAGCTTGTACTTGTTGACGCCGACGATCACGTCCTCGCCTCGGTCGATCCGGGCCTGCTTGGCGGCGGCGGCCTGTTCGATCCGCTGCTTGGGCATGCCAGAAGCGACCGCCTTGGTCATGCCGCCCAGCCGGTCCACTTCCTCGATCATGGCCCAGGCCTGATCGACCAGTTCGGCCGTCAGCGCCTCGACGTAATAGGACCCGCCGAGCGGATCGACCACCCTGGTGATCCCGCTTTCCTCGGCCAGCACGATCTGGGTGTTGCGGGCGATCCGGGCCGAGAAATCGGTGGGGAGCGCAATCGCCTCGTCGAGCGCATTGGTGTGGAGGCTCTGCGTGCCGCCCAGCACCGCCGCCATGGCTTCGACTGTGGTGCGGATGACGTTGTTGTAGGGATCCTGCTCCTGCAGCGAGACGCCACTGGTCTGGCAGTGAGTGCGCAGCATCTTGGAGCGTTCGTCCTGCGCGCCCAGCCCGTCCATCACCCGGTGCCACAGGGTGCGGGCGGCGCGCAGCTTGGCCACTTCCATGAAGAAGTTCATGCCGATGCCGAAGAAGAACGACAGGCGCCCGGCGAACTTGTCGATATCGAGGCCGGCGGCCATCGCCCGCTGCACATATTCCTTGCCGTCGGCGATGGTGAAGGCCAGCTCCTGCACCGCCGTCGCCCCGGCCTCGTGCATGTGATAGCCCGAGATCGAGATCGAGTTGAACTTGGGCATTTCCGCAGAGGTATAGGCGATGATGTCCGACACGATCCGCATGCTCGGCTCGGGCGGGTAGATATAAGTGTTGCGGACCATGAACTCCTTGAGGATGTCGTTCTGGATGGTCCCGTCGAGCGCCGCGCGGGCAACCCCCTGCTCTTCCCCGGCCACGATGAAGAATGCGAGCACCGGAATCACGGCGCCGTTCATGGTCATGCTGACCGACATCTGATCGAGCGGAATCCCGTCGAACAGGATCTTCATGTCCTCGACAGAGTCGATCGCCACGCCGGCCTTGCCGACATCGCCGACCACACGCGGATGATCGCTGTCATAGCCGCGATGGGTGGCGAGGTCGAAGGCGACCGACAGGCCCTTTTGCCCCGCCGCCAGGTTGCGGCGATAGAAGGCGTTCGATTCCTCGGCCGTCGAAAAGCCCGCATATTGCCGGATCGTCCAGGGCCGCCCGGCATACATGCTGGCGCGCACCCCGCGGGTGAACGGCGCGAAGCCCGGCAGGCCGGGATCGGCGGTAACGTCCTCACCCGTGTAAAGCGGCTTGATCGGGAACCCTTCCGGCGTCTGCCAGGTCAGGTCCTTGCCTTTCACTTCCTTGGCCGCTGCGGCCTGCCAGTCGGTAACGGTCGGTTTGCTCATCGTTGCACCATTCAGGCCGCGGCGCTGGGCCGGGCGGAAACGCGCGCGTGCCAGGCGCGCAGGGAGGCAAGGTCTTCCGGGATCGGAATGCCGACGAAACCCGCGAAGTCGATCGTGGTCAGCAGCAGGATATCGGCATTGGTAAAGTGATCGGCGGCCAGGAACTCGCGGCCAGCCAGGGCCTCATCAAAAAAGCGCATCGCCTCGTCCACGCGCGGGCGGTTGGCCTCGCCCCATTCGGCATTGCGCCCTGGCAGCCGCGCGGAGAACGGGTGGGTGTGGACCCAGACCGCGCCAACCGGCGGCATCAGGATCATTTCGACCCGGCGGCTCCACATCTCGATCAGCGCCTGCTCTTTCGCATCGCGGCCGAACAGTGGCGGTTCGGGGTGGAGCCCTTCCAGATAGCGGCAGATCGCGACGCTTTCGGCAATCACCGTACCGTCGTCGAGCTGCAGGGCCGGAGTCTGCCCGCGCGGGTTGAGCGCGCGGAACTCTTCCGACTTGTGCTCCCCCGCCGGGATCGAGAGATCGCGCGTGGGCAGCGCGATCCCCTTTTCCGCCGCGAAGATGCGGACCCGGCGCGGATTAGGCGCCGGGTTCGGGCTATTGAAGAACAGCATCACTTGCCCTGGAAGTTCGGCTTGCGCTTTTGCAGGAAGGCCATGCCGCCTTCCATCGCGTCCGCGCTCGCCCCGGCGACGCGCTGACCCTCGGCTTCGGCGAGAAGCACCTGGCTGAGGTTGCCATCGAGCGCGGTCATGATGTTCGCCTTCATGGTCGAATAGGCAACTGTCGGCCCTTCGGACAGGCGGGTGGCCAGCGCCATTGCCTCATCCTGCAGCACTTCGTCTTCGACTGCCTTGTAGATCAGGCCCCAATCCTCAGCCTGGGCAGCGCTGATCTTCTCGCCCAGCATCATCATCCGGGTGGCGCGGGCGCGGCCAATGGCCCGGGCCAGCAACCAGGTGGACCCGCCATCGGGCACCAGGCCAATGTTGACGAAGGCCTGAAGGAAATAGGCGCTCTTGCCCGCCAGTACGAAATCGCCGGCCAGCGCGATCGAGCAGCCAACCCCGGCCGCCGCACCGTTGACCGCGGTCACCACCGGCACCGGCGCGCGCATGATCTGCGTCACCAGCGGGTTGTAGTGGTTCTGCAGCGCGCGGTGGCTGCCGCCCTTCTGCTCTAGCGGGCTGCGATCGCCCCGTGCGGCAAGGTCCGCGCCCGAGCAGAAGCCCTTGCCCGCCCCGGTGATCACCACCGCGCGCGCATCGCCCAGATCATAAAAGGCCGCGCCCAGCTCGTCCGCCAAGGGGATCGATGCGGCATTGAGCCGCTCGGGGCGGTTAAGCGTGATCTTGAGCACATTGCCCACGCGCTCGGTCAGGATCGTTTCGTAGTCTGCCACTTTCAAACTCCCTCTCTCAATTCGTCATCCCGGACTTGATCCGGGATCCAGCTTCTAGCCTGCGCCGTCTGCCCCCGATCCAAGCGGGACCCCGGATCAAGTCCGGGGTGACGGCGTTGGGTGTCAGTTCGACCAGTGCGTATCCTCGCTGGGGGTTTCCATAATTTCGGTCAGCACCCCGCCCATGTCCTTGGGGTGGATGAAGAAGATCAGCGTGCCGTGGGCGCCAATGCGCGGTTCACCGAGCACGCGCTTGCCCATGGCCTCGAATTCGGCCTTGGCGGCGTGGATGTCGGGCACTTCGTAGCAGACGTGGTGCTGACCGCCGGCCGGGTTCTTCTCGAGGAAACCGGCAATCGAAGTATTGCCCGGCAGCGGCTCGATCAGTTCGATCTGCGTGCCGTTCAGCTCCCCGTCCGCGCCCGGCGTATCAACGAAGCAGACCTTTACGCCCTGCGATTCCAGATCGAACGGCTCATGGATCTTCGTCGCGCCCATGACGTCGCGGTAGAAGACGATGGAGTCCGCGATCGATGGCGTTGCCACGCCGATGTGGTTGAGGCGGCCTAGTTTCATAGAACGGTCCTTAAAGCGGAATATTGTCGTGCTTCTTCCACGGGTTCTCCAGCTGCTTGTTTCGCAGCTTCCGCAGGCCCAGCGCGATGCGGCGGCGGGTGTTACGCGGGTGGATCACTTCGTCGATGAAGCCCTTGCTCGCCGCCACGAAGGGGTTGGCGAAGGCATCTTCGTATTCCTTGGTGCGCTCGGCGATCTTGTCGGGATCGCCGATGTCCTGCCGGAAGATGATTTCCACCGCACCCTTGGCACCCATCACGGCGATTTCGCCGGTCGGCCAGGAATAGTTGAGATCGCCGCGCAGGTGCTTTGAACTCATCACGCAATAGGCGCCGCCATAGGCCTTGCGGGTGATCACGGTGATCTTCGGCACGGTCGCTTCGGCATAGGCGAACAGCAGTTTGGCGCCGTGCTTGATGATCCCGCCATATTCCTGCGCCGTGCCGGGGAGGAAGCCGGGCACGTCAACAAAGGTCAGGATCGGGATTTCAAATGCATCGCAGAACCGCACGAACCGCGCGGCCTTCTTGCTGGCGTTGATATCGAGGACGCCGGCCAGCACCATCGGCTGGTTGGCGACGACGCCCACGGTGCGTCCTTCGATCCGCCCAAAGCCGACGATGATGTTGGCCGCATGGCCCGGCTGAATTTCGAAAAACTCGCCTTCGTCCAGCACCTTGCGCACCACTTCGTGCATGTCATAGGGCTGGTTGGCATTGGCTGGGATCAGCGTGTCCAGGCTGTCCTCGATCCGGTCATAGGGATCGGTGGTCGGCCGTTCCGGCACGCCGGTGCGGTTGTTGGCCGGCAGGTAATCGATCAGGTCGCGCGCGGTCAGCAGCGCCTCGATATCGTTTTCGAGCGCCAGATCGGCGACCGAGGTCTTGGTCGAATGCGTCACCGCCCCGCCCAGTTCCTCTTGCGTGACGATCTCGTTGGTCACGGTCTTCACCACGTCCGGCCCGGTGACGAACATGTAAGAGCTGTCCTTCACCATGAAGATGAAGTCGGTCATCGCCGGCGAATAGACCGCCCCGCCCGCGCAAGGCCCCATGATCAGCGAGAGCTGCGGCACCACGCCCGAGGCGAGAACGTTGCGCTGGAAGATCTCGGTATAGCCGCCCAGCGAGGCCACGCCTTCCTGGATGCGCGCGCCGCCGCTGTCGTTCAGGCCGATCACCGGCGCGCCAACCTTCATCGCAGCGTCCATGATCTTGCAAATCTTCATCGCGTGGCGTTCGGACACGGCCCCGCCGAAGACGGTGAAATCCTGGGCATAGACATAGACCAGCCGGCCGTTGATGGTGCCGCTGCCGGTGACCACGCCGTCGCCGGGGATGACCGTTTCGGGCATGCCGAAATCGACGCAGTTGTGCTCGACATACATGTCGACTTCTTCGAACGAGCCTTCATCAAGCAGCACTGTCAGCCGCTCGCGCGCGGTCAGCTTGCCCTTGGCATGCTGGGCGTCGATGCGCTTCCGGCCCCCGCCAGCCCGGGCGGCGGCGCGGCGACGTTCCATTTCGGCGATATTTGCGGACATGAAATCCCCGTCTCCCAATTCCAAGCCTGCGGGATGGAACGGCGGGCGGGCAATGTCCAATGTGAATTTGCGAAGTTGCGAAGTCTGAGTTTGCAAACTACGACAGCACCATGACGCCGCGCCGCCTTTTCGCCGGAACCCGCCTGCGCGCGATCCGCGCCGAGCATCGCCTCAAGCAGGCCGAACTGGCCGCGCGACTGGCGATCAGCACGTCCTACCTCTCGCAGCTGGAGAACGATGACCGCCCGCTAACCCCGGCGCTAGTTGAGCGCCTCAGCCGCGCCTTCCCGCTCGACTGGCGCGAAATCGGCGCGGGCGATGCGGAGACGCGGCTGGCCGCGCTGCGCGAGGCCAATGCCGATCCGCTTTTCGCCGAGCCGCTCGATGCGGCCCAACTGGCCCGGTTTGCAGAACAGCAACCAGCTTTGGCCGAGCGCTTTATCGCCCTCCATGAGGCCTACCGTCGCGCTGGCCAGCGGCTGGCCATGGTGGACGAGGCATTGGCGGCTGAGGGTACCAGCGGCCCGCGCCTGCCGTGGGAGGAAGTGCGCGACTGGTTCCATCTCGCGGGCAACTACGTCGACAGCCTCGACCGCGCGGCCGAGGCGCTGGGTGAGCGGCTGGGCACCCCCTCCCCCGACACCTCCGCGATCGAGGGCTATCTGAAGGGGGCGCTGTCAGTCTCGTTGATCTATTCCGGGCAAGCAGGTCTACGATCCTACGATGCGGAGTTGGGCCACCTGACAATCGACCCCGGCCAGCCCTCAGAAACTCGCCGTTTCCAACTCGCCCACCAGCTCGCCGCCCTCGCCCTCAAAGACGAGATTGCCGCCGTGGTCGAAGGCGCCGAACTGCGCAGCACGGCCAGTCGTCAGCTGCTGTTCGTCGGCCTGTGCAATTACGCGGCGGGCGCGCTGCTCATGCCCTACCGCCGCTTCCGCAGCGCCGCGCGGGCCGTTCGCCACGATATCGACCGGCTGGCGCAGCAGTTTGGTGTGAGCTTTGAGCAGGCCTGCCACCGTCTCTCGACGCTGCAGCGCGAGGACGCCCGCGGGGTGCCGTTCTTCTTCTGCCGGGTCGACATGGCTGGCAATATCACCAAGCGCCATTCCGCCACCCGGCTGCAGTTCGCCCGGTTCGGCGGGGCCTGCCCCTTGTGGATCGTGCATGAGGCGGTGGCGATCCCCGACCGAATCCTGGTCCAGCTGGCCGAGACGCCCGACGGGGTGCGCTATGTCTCGATGGCCAAGGGACTGGTGAAGCCGAGCGGCTCCTACGACCGCGCTCCGCGCCGCTACGCCGTGGCGCTGGGTTGCGAGGCCGAACACGCCAGCGAGTTCATCTATGCCGATGGACTGGACCTCCGCCCCACCAGCACCGCCGCGCAGATTGGCATTTCCTGCCGCATCTGCCCGCGCGCCGATTGCGACCAGCGCGCCTTCCCGCCCAGCGACCGGACGATCAGCGTCGATCCGGATCGCCGTGGCGTGGTGCCTTACCGGGTAGGCTAAACCTTCACGATCCCGAGCCGGATCATGTCGCGCGCCGTATCGAGCACGCTTTCTTCTACCGGGCGGGGCACCCAGCCAAGAACTTCGCGCGCATGGTCAGCCGGGCTTTCCCGGCGGCAGCCCAGTTCGCCGATCACCTGGCGGATGACCGGATCGAACCGCGCAGCCAGGCGCACGGCCCAATTGGGCAGCTGCAGCTTCGGCACCTTGCGCGCCTGCGGGCCAAGACCCGCGCGCAGGATCTGGGCAATCTCGGGCATCATCAGGAACGGGCCCGAGCAGATGAAGCGTTCGTTCGCCATGTTCGGTGCGGTCAGGCAGCGCAAGTGCATATCGGCCACGTCGCGCACATCGACGACGCCAAACCCGAAATTGGGCAAGCCTGGAATCGATCCCTCCAAAAGCTTCTTGATCGCTTCTAGCGAGGTAGAGAAATCACCCGATTGCAGCGGCCCCAGCACCAGGGAGGGGTTGACTGTAACGAACTCCATGCCCCCGCCTTCGGCCGCAACCCAGTGCCGTGCGGCGCGCTCTGCCAGGGTCTTTGATTTCACGTAGGCATAGGCATCGGGGCTATCAACATTGGTCCAGTCCGCCTCGGTAAAGCGGGTCTGCTCGCGCGGATGACCATAGGCGATTGCCGCCATCGAGCTAGTCATGACGAACCGCTTGATTCCGGCAGCTTTTGCTGCGCGCAAAGCGCGCAAAGCGCCTTCCCGGGCTGGCACGATCAGCTCGTCCTCATGCTGCGGGGCATTGGCCGGCAATGGCGAGGCAACATGGGCGGCATGGGTGCAGCCGGCCATAGCCTCGGCCCAGCCATCGTCGCTCATCAGGTCGGCCGCGAAAAAGCGGACCTTGCTATTATCGACGCCCAGCGCGGCGCGCACTTCGCTTTCGCAGCCGAGATTGCGGATCGTGGTCTGGACGGACCAGCCCTGCTCCACCAACTGGCGGATCACAAAGCCGGCAATGTAGCCACTGCCCCCCGAAACGAACACGATGCCTGTCATCAATAGTCTCCCCGAAATCTGCTTACGGGGAGCCTAGATCATTGGTTGCGAATTGCAACCTAGCGCATCAGCACCAGTTCTTCCGCCATGGACGGGTGCAGCGCCACCGTGGCATCAAACTGGGCCTTGGTCAGCCCGGCCTTTACCGCAATGGCCGCAGCCTGGAGGATTTCCGGCGCGTCCGGCCCTAGCATGTGTACACCAAGCACCCGGTCCGTCACGCCATCAACCACCAGCTTGTAATAGCCGCGCTCGGCCACGGCCGAGAACATGTTCTGCATTGGCCGGAAATCGGACTTGAACACCTTCACGTCCGGAAACTGCGCCCGCGCCTCATGCTCTGTTAGGCCCACGGCCGCAATCGGCGGTTGGGTGAACACGGCGCTGGGGATATGATCATAGGCCACGGTGCGGGGCATTTCGCCGAAGACGGTGTCAGCAAAGGCATGGCCCTCGCGGATCGCCACCGGGGTCAGCTGGACCCGGTCGGTCACGTCGCCCACGGCGTAGATGCTGGGACAGGCAGTGGCGTTGTATTCGTCGACCGGGATCTCGCCATTGGCACCCAGCGTGATGCCGACGTTTTCCAACCCGAGGCCAACGGTCTTGGGGCGGCGGCCGGCGGCAACCAGCACGACATCAGCGGCTACCGGCCCCCCTTCACCGGCCTGAACCAGCAGCGAGCCATCCGCCTGCTTTTCAACTTTGCGGATTGGGCGGTTGAAGCCGAAGTCGATCCCGCGACCCTGCAGGATCGGCAGCAGCCGATCGGTCAGATCATGATCGTACCCACGCAGGATCTTGTCGCTGCGATTGACCACGGTCACCTGACTGCCGAGCGCACTGAACACCCCGGCAAATTCCAGTGCGATATAGCCGGCGCCCTGGATCACCACCCGCTTGGGCAACTCGGGCAGGTGGAACACCTCGTTCGAGGTGATGCAGTGCTCGACCCCCACAAAGTCCGGCATGACCGGCCAGGCGCCGACTGCGATCAGGATGATCTTCGCGGTGACCTCACGCCCGCTGGCCAGCCGCACCGTGTTTGGCCCGGCCACAGTGGCGCGTTCGAGGAAATGTTCCACCTTGTTGCTGTCGAGCGTGTTCGTATAGGCCCGCTCCAGCCGGTCGACGTCGCTGGCGACGAAATCACGCAGCGCGTTCCAGTCAAAGCTCTTGCCTTCCAGCGTCCAGCCATAGGTCGGCGCATCGTGCAGCGAGTGGGCAAAGTGGCTCGCATAGACCAGCAGCTTCTTCGGCACGCAGCCACGGATCACGCAGGTGCCGCCAACGCGGAACTCCTCGGCCACGGCCACCCTGGCGCCATGCGAAGCAGCGATCCGGCTGGCGCGCACGCCCCCCGATCCCGCGCCGATCACGAACAGCTCGTAGTCGAATTCTGCCATCGGATGCTCCCTTTGCCCCCATATGGGGCCGAGTGCGTCCCTAGGCCAGTCCAGCCTCTGCCAGCAAGGCGCTGGTGCTGGCATCGAACTGCGCGCCGGTTGTGCTGATCGACTTGGCGATTTCCTTGCCAAGCTCGACCCCGAACTGATCGAACGAGTTGATCTCCATCAGCACCCCGGCTGCGAAGGTGCGATGCTCGTGGAAAGCAATCAGCGCCCCCAGTGTGGCCGCATTGAGCTCCTCACACAGGATCGTGGCCGATGGGCGGTTGCCGGGATAGGCACGTGCGGGATCGTCAGTTGCCTTGCCCGCCATCAGCGCCGCCCCTTGGGCAAAGCAATTGGCCAGGAGGTTGCGATGATGCTCTGACGACAATTCATCCCCGGCGGCAATGCAGGCGATGAAGTCCACCGGCACGACATGGGTGCCCTGGTGGAGCAGCTGGAACACGGCATGCTGGGCATCGGTCCCCACCCCGCCCCAGGTGATCGCCGCTGTCGGCCCATCAACCGGCCGGCCATCGGCTTTCACGGCCTTGCCGTTGCTCTCCATCTCAAGCTGCTGGAGATAGGCCGGAAACAGGCGCAGTCGTTCGTCATAGGCAAAGACTGCACGGGTCTGGCAGCCGCGCAGCCGGGCATAGGTCAGATCGGCAAAGGCGGCCCGCAGCGGCAGATTGGCGGCACCATCGGTTTCGAGGAAATGGCGGTCCATCGCCGCCGCCCCGTCCAGCAGTTCGGCAAACTCGTCCCAACCCAGCGCCAGGGCCACCGGAAAGCCGATCGATGACCAGAGCGAATAACGCCCGCCAACGCTCTCTGGAAACGGCAAGATGCGGGTTTCATCGACGCCCCATTCCACGGCCTGGTCGGGATTGGCAGTGAGCGCCACGACCCGGCCATAGGCATCTTCAACACTATTCTCGCGCAGCCAGGCCAGTGCCGACATGGCGTTGGTCATGGTCTCGGTCGTGGTGAAAGTCTTGCTGGCGACAGCGACAAGCGTGGTTGCAGGGTCGCAGGCAGCAAAGGCCGCTTCCAGCGCGCAGCCATCGATATTGGCCACCACATGGACATCGACCACTGCCCCGTCGCGGGTCAGGGCATCAAGCGCCAGCGCCGGACCCAGCGCCGAGCCGCCGATACCGATGTGGATCAGGTGCCGCACTTCACCGAGGGCGCCGCCGTGAATTGCCGCTACCAGCCCGGCCATCCGGGCGTGGAGCGCCTGCGCCTCGGCTACACTCTCCTCGGCGCCGATGCCGCGTTGCGCAGTGTGCTCGACCGCGCGCCCTTCGGTAACGTTGATCGATTCACCACCAAACATTGCGCTGCGCGCCCGCCTGAAACCAACCGCCTCGGTCAGCGCTTCAAAGCCGGCCAGATGTGCGGCATCCAGATGTGTTTTGGACCAGTCAAAGCGGATCGCTCCGCCAGGCAAGTCCAGCTTGTCTGAAAGCAGCGCAACACGATCAGGCGCGACAAACAATTCGGCCAGGCTCGGCTGGGGAAGGTTGGCCAACGATTGCCAGGCGGAACTCACAGCGTCGCTCATTTTAAATCAATGCTCCGATCGGATCGCGGCCCTAATGCCTGCGGATCGCCCGCGGGCCAAGGCGTTAAAATCGTGTTCGCATACCGCGTATTGCC
>JBIIDJ010000052.1:0-18106 GCA_044238415.1 Novosphingobium sp. | reverse complement strand
GCGTCGTTGATTTCAGCCATCATCGTGCCGGTGAAGGCATTCATCTTTTCCGGCCGGTTGAGCGTGAGCGTGGCGATCCCTTCGCCAATGTGAAGATCGATCTGCGAGTAACCCATGCCCAACTCTCCCGGTCAATGCGGGAGCGCCCCGGCGGGCGCTCCCTGCACCTGTCTTGCTGTACTTAGCGCGGCGCCATGCGGATGGCGCCGTCGAGGCGCACGTCCTCGCCATTGAAATAGCCGTTCTCGATCATGCACATGGCAAGGTTGGCATATTCCACCGGATCGCCGAGGCGCTTGGGATAAGGTACCGAAGCGCCCAGCGCATCCTTGACCGGCTGCGGCGCGGCGGCCAGCAGCGGGGTGTTGAAGATGCCCGGCAGGATCGTGTTGACGCGGATGCCTTCGCCCGACAGGTCGCGCGCGATCGGCAAGGTCATGCCAACCACACCGGCCTTCGAGGCCGAATAGGCGGCCTGGCCGATCTGGCCGTCTTCAGCCGCGACCGAAGCGGTGTTCACGATCGCGCCGCGATCGCCGTCTTCCTGCGGATCGAGGGTCATCATCCCGGCCGCCGACTTGGCGATGCAACGGAAAGTGCCAACCAGGTTGATCTGGATGATCCAGTTGAAGGCATCAAGCGGGAAGTGCTTGACCGAACCGTCTTCCTTGCTGCGGCTGGCGGTCTTGATCGCGTTGCCGGTACCGGCGCAGTTGACCAGGATCCGCTCCTGCCCGTGGGCAGCGCGCGCCTTGGCGAAGCCGGCATCGACGCTGGCATCGTCCATCACGTTCACTTCACAGAAGACGCCGCCGATTTCCTTGGCCATCGCTTCACCCTTTTCGGCCTGAAGGTCGAAAATGGCGACCTTGACACCCTTGGCGGCCAGCGCGCGGGCCGTGGCAGCACCAAGGCCGGAAGCACCGCCGGTAACCACGGCAGCAACAGTGTTGTCGAGTTTCATTTCAAGGTACTCCGTTCAAAAATCATAATATTTTGGCTGCTTGGCCGTGCTTTGCCCAGACCATTTCGACAGCCGGGTTGCGCTCTGCTCAGACCATTTCAACGATCGTGACGTTGGCAACGCCGCCGCCTTCGCACATCGTCTGCAGGCCATACTTCTTGCCGCGCGCCTTTAGCGCATGCAGCAGCGTTGCCATCAGCTTGGTGCCGGAGGCACCAAGCGGGTGGCCCAGCGCGATGGCTCCGCCGTTGACATTGAGCTTTTCGGGATCTGCGCCGGTGTGCTTGAGCCAGGCCATCGGCACCGAGGCAAAAGCCTCGTTCACTTCATACAGGTCAATGTCTCCGATCTTCAGGCCGGCCTTGGCCAGCGCCTTGTCAGTGGCAAACAGCGGTTCTTCCAACATGATCACCGGATCGCCCGCCGTCACCGTCAGGGTGTGGATGCGCGCCAGCGGTGTCAGGTTGTAACGCTTCAGTGCTTCTTCGGAAACAACCAGGGCAGCCGAAGAGCCATCGCAGATCTGGCTCGAGGTGGCGGCCGTCAGCGCGCCCCCTTCTGACAGCAGCTTGACGCCGGCGATCCCTTCCAGCGTGGCATCGAAACGGATGCCTTCGTCAATCGTGTGCCAGGCCTTGCCTTCTGGGGTTTCGATCTCGATCGGCACGATCTCGTTCGTGAACGCCCCGGCCTCGGTGGCAGCTTTGGCCCGCAGATGGCTGGTATAGGCAAACTGGTCGAGCTGATCCTTGGTGAAGCCGTGCTTCTTGACGATCATCTCGGCGCCCATAAACTGCGACCAAGCTACGCCGGGGTACTTTTCCTCAAGGCCGGGCGACTTGTAGTTACCCAAGCCCTCCTTCATGTGAAAGATCGCAGTCGAGCCCATCGGGACGCGGGTCATGCTTTCGATACCGGCGGCGATGACCACGTCCTGGGTGCCACTCATAACCGCTTGCGCAGCAAACTGGATCGCCTGCTGCGAGGAACCGCACTGGCGGTCGATCGTGACCGCCGGGGTCGACTGCGGCAACAGCTTCGAAGCGAGCACAGCATTGCGGCCGACCTGACCGGCCTGCTGACCACCCTGGCTGACGCAGCCCATCACGACATCATCAACGCCATTGGGATCGATCCCGGTGCGCGCAACCAACGCGTCGAGCGTCGCGGCAGCAAGATCGACCGGGTGGACACCGGCCAGGCGGCCGCCCCGACGCCCACCGGCGGTACGCACTGCATCAACGATATAGGCGGTAGCCATGTCTGCGATTCCTTTTCCTGGAGATATTTAACCGAGCGATTAAAGCGCGGCCATGACAGCGTCAAGCGCCGTACCGTGTCGCCGGCAGGATGAGCCGCGGAACCCGCCGATTCCTGTTGTAAAATGACAACAAGCGACATGGAAATGTCGTATGGATGCATTTGCAATTGCAACAGGCAAACACTTCCATCAGGAAGCCGCATCCGGTCCTTAACGGGGCCTGAAGAGTGATTCCCTTTAAGCGGGGGGCATTCGTTTCGCACTTGAACCGCCCATTCGGCGGGTTACTACCAAGGGGCCTACACATGAAGTTTCTCAGCAAGTCAGCGCTTTATCGCGCGACCAGCCTTGAAAGCGCGGCTATCGCCGTAGCTCTGCTGGGTGTTGCTGGCGTCGCCACGCCGGCCTACGCTCAGGACGCCGCCGCACCTCAGGCCGAAGCCTGCGCCGACGAAAACAAGAACGGCGTTTGCGACACCGAAGAGCGTAGCGCGATCGTTGTTACCGGCTCGCGCATTGCCCGCCCTAACCTTGAATCGGCGGTTCCGATCGCCTCGATCGGTGGCGAAGAGTTCGTCAGCGAAGGCAATAACAACATCGGCGAAGTGCTGAACGAGCTCCCGCAGCTCCGCAGCACCTTCTCGCAGCAGAACCCCGGCCTGGGCATCGGCATCGCCGGTCTGAACCTGCTTGACCTGCGCGGCCTCGGCACGCAGCGCACGCTGGTGCTGGTCAACGGCCGCCGCCACGTGCCGGCTGACATCCTGAACAACGCCGTGTCCCCGGACGTCAACTCGATCCCGAACGACCTGATCCAGCGCGTCGACATCGTGACCGGCGGTAACTCGGCGATTTACGGTTCGGACGCGATCGCGGGCGTGGTCAACTTCGTGCTCCGTCGCGACTATGACGGCCTCCAGGTGCGCGCCAATGGCGGCATCACCGGCGGTGGCTGGGGTGGCAATCAGTATGTTTCGGCCATGTGGGGCAAGAACTTTGCCGATGGCCGTGCGAACATCACGCTGCACGGTGAGTATTACCACCAGGACCGCGTCTTCGCCTCCGACATCGAAGCATTTCGCAGCAACGACGGTTTCGCTACCGTTGACCTTGACACTGGCGGGCTGCCCAACGGCAGCGACGGCTTCCCGGATGCCGCGTACTTCAAGGACTTCCGCTCGTCGACCATCCACCGCTTCGGCCTGATGCCGGTCAACCAGCGCACCGGTAACCCGGTTTGCGGCCAGGGCCTGGTCGCCACCAATGGCGCGCCTTCGACCACCGGCGGCTCGTCGTTCAACTGCACCTTCATCTTTGACGAAGCGGGCAACCTGGTTCCGCAAACGGGCACCCGTTTTGGTTCGGGCATCCTGGGGGCAGTCGTTGGCGGCAACGGCCAGACCGGTCGCGAAGGCGAGCTGCTTTCTGTGGTTCCGACTTACGACCGGTACAACTTCAACATGCTGGCTCGTTACGAGTTCAGCGAAGCGGCCGAGCTGTTCTTCGAAGGCAAGTGGAACCGGGTGAAGACCCGCGGCAGCAACGCCGCGCCGTCGTTCACTCAAGGCACTGGTACCCAGTTCGACTTCCGTGAGCGCGTCCGCCTGGACAACCCGTTCCTCAACAGCGCCGCCCGGACCCTGCTGTCGAATGCCATTCTGGCGTCGGGCTGCGCTCCTGACCTGCTGGTTGCTTGTCCGGCCACTGGTAACCTTACTGCAGCACAAGCTGCACAAGTTACTGCCGGCACCTTCCGTACCGTACTGGCGAAGCAGTTTGCCGATGTCGGCATCCGTGACGAAGACTTCCAGCGCGACACCTGGCGCGTGGTTGGTGGAGTGCGGGGCACGTTCAACACCGATT
Source organism: Novosphingobium sp. (assembly GCA_044238415.1). GTDB lineage: Bacteria > Pseudomonadota > Alphaproteobacteria > Sphingomonadales > Sphingomonadaceae > Novosphingobium. Next base: position 14,018 of record JBIIDJ010000052.1, on the reverse strand, counting down.
GGAACTATGAAGTTTCGGTCAACTACGGCAAGTTCGAAGAGAACACGACGCAGTTCGGCTACCTTGATCGCCAGCGCTTCATGCTGGCGATGGACGCTGGTCGCAACCCTGTCACCGGGGCGATCGAGTGCCGCGCCAAGTTCGATCCGGCTTCGGCCCTGATCCTGCAGCGCGCGCTCACTCCCACGCAAACTGCGGCGCTGAATGCCCGACTGGCTGCCGATATTGCTGCCTGCGTACCGTACAACCCGTTCGGTGACGGCCGCGACAATGGCGCTTCGATCAACTACTTCACCTATGCCGGCAAGCACAAGGCGAGCCTCGACCAGTTGATTGTCAACGGCTCGGTCAGTGGTGACACCAGCGGCTTCTTCAACCTGCCGGGTGGGCCGGTGAAGTTCGCGCTGGGCGCTGAATATCGTCGTGAATCGGCCCTCTACCAGCAGGATGCGTTCGTCGAAGCGGGCTACACCAACGCGGTTGTGATCCCGACCTTCAACCCGACCCCGTTCGAAGTGAAGGAAGCCTTCGGTGAAATCCTGATCCCGATCCTGTCGGAAACGCCGTTCTTCCACGAACTGACCGTTTCGGGCGCAGCGCGTATTGCCGATTATCAGGGCAGCACGGGCACGGTTTGGGCTTACAACGCTGGTGCGCAGTGGGCACCCTACTCGGATCTGATGTTCCGCGGCAACTTCGCCCGGGCCGTCCGCGCTCCGAACGTTTCGGAAACCGCTTTCCCGCTGGTTCCGAACTTCGCCCCTGGCTTTGCCGATCCGTGCCGTCCGGCCGGCCGCAACCTCAACGCGAACCGTACCGCCAACTGCACGGCCGCGCTGGGTGGCAACCTGGGCAACCTGACCGACGTCACCTACTCGCTGCCGATCGTCAGCGGCAGTAACCCGAACCTGATCGCTGAATCCTCGGATTCGTGGACCTTCGGCGGCGTGTTCCAGCCGAGCTTCGTTCCGGGCCTGTCGCTCACGGTGGACTACTACAACATCACCGTGAACAACATCATCGCCTCGGTCGGCGCCCAGGGCATCGTCAACTCGTGCTATGACCTGCCGAGCCTGGACAACCCGTTCTGCGGGCAGTTCCAGCGCTGGGCCGGTCCGGGCATTGGTCCGAACGGTGAACGTCCGGGTGCGATCCTGGGTAACACCCTGATCAACGCTCCGCTGAACTTCGCGGCTCGCAAGCGTCGCGGCATCGACACGCAGGTGACTTACCGCACCAACCTGTCGGATGACGTCAGGCTCTCCACGAACCTGATCTGGACCCGTAACCTCCAGATCAGCAACTTCCAGAGCTCGACCGACCCGACCTTCGAAGACCGCCTGATGGACGAACTTGGCGATCCCAAGAACGAATTCCGTTGGGACACCGACCTGACCGTCGGCAACTTCGTGGTCGGTTACCGCATGCGCTACATCGGCCCGATGTACACCACCTCCTACGAAAGCTTCAACGAACTGCAGGGTCGTCCGGCCCAGAACATCGACGCCTTCGCGATCGAGCAGTTCCCCGAAGTCTTCTACCATGACGTTCGCTTCGAGCTGAACGTGCCGGAAGGTGGCATTGGCAAGAGCATGCAGTTCTTCTTTGGTATCAACAACGTGCTGAACACCATGCCGCCGCTCGGTTCGACTGCAACCGGCGTTGGCAGCGCGATCTACGATTATCGTGGTCGCTACTTCTACACTGGCGTCCGCGCCCGGTTCTGATCGGGACGGATCTGATAAGCATGGGGGGCCGGAACGATGTTCCGGCCCCTTTGCTTTGGTGCTAACAGCCTTTGGTGACCCGCCGTTTTGACCCTGCTGTCAGCAATCATGCCGTTGCCCTGGCCCAGCGTGGAGCCGTTGCCGACGCATTTGCATTGCTCAACCGGGCCAGCGCGGCCGGTGATGCACTAGCTGCAGCGACCCTTGCCGAGTGGCGTCTGACTGGTCACCCGATCCGACGCGATTTGGCTGAAGCGCGCCGCCTTTATGGCGTGGCAGCTGATTTGGGACTGGCCGATGCCCAATCGATCCACATCGCCCTGCTGGCCAATGGCGCAGGCGGATCAGGTCGACGTTGGCCCGAAGCGCTGACCCGGCTTGGCCAACTGGCCAGACGCGATGCTCTCGCGCGCAACCAGTTTACCTTGCTTAAGGCCATGGCGCTGGATGCCGAGGGTGAGCCGCTGGACCTGCCTTCGTCCGAACAGGTCAATAGCGCCCCCCGGATTGCGCGCTTTGCCGGCGTGCTGAGCCCGGCCGAATGCCGTTATCTCGTCAATCGCGCTTTGCCGCAGTTGCAACCAGCCGTCGTCATCCATCCGCAATCTGGCCAGCCGATGCGTGATCCTGTGCGGGTAGCCAGCACGGCGAGCTTTCCCTTCGTGGATGAAGACCCCGTGATCCACGCCATAAACCGCCGGATTGCAGCGCTGACGGGCACCACCTACGAACAGGGTGAGCCCTTGCAGGTGTTATGTTACACGCCTGGTGAGGAATACAAGCTGCACAGCGATGCCTTGCCGCCAGGACAGAATCAGCGGGTTGCAACTTTCCTGGTATGGTTGACCACCGACTTTGCCGATGGCGAAACCGAGTTTCCACGTATCGGCCTGCGCTATCGAGGCGGGCTTGGCGATGGATTGCACTTCATGAATGTTCTGAAGGATGGACGCCCGGATCCCGATGCCTGGCACGCTGGTTTGCCGGTTACGCGCGGCCGCAAGCTGCTGCTGTCGAAGTGGATCCGCGAGCGTCCGCTTGATCTTTCCGGTCCGCCGGGACGCCCTTTCTGATCAGGAACGCCCCGGCATGACCTGAGGGTCAGACGAGAGCGATCCGCAGCGCCCCATCGCCCTCGTCAATCTTCACTGTGCTGCCATCGGGAATCTCCCCGCCCAGCAGCTTTTCGGCCAGCGGATCCTGGAGATAACGCTGCACCGCCCGCTTCAGCGGCCGCGCGCCATAGACCGGATCGTAGCCGACCCGCCCCAGCCAGCGCTTGGCCGCTTCGGTCAGGTCGAGCGTGATCTTGCGGTCCTTGAGCAACTTGGCCACCCGGCCGACCTGGATCTCGACGATCGGCGCCATATGCTCGACGCCGAGGCGATGGAACAGGATGATCTCGTCCAGCCGGTTGAGGAATTCCGGGCGGAAATGCCCGCGCACGACCTCCATCACCTGCGGCTCGACCGTCTCAACGTCTTGGCCTTCCTCCAGGTTGGCGAGGTACTGGCTACCCAGATTGCTGGTCAGGATGATCAGCGTGTTGGTGAAGTCCACCTGGCGGCCCTGCCCATCGGTCAGGCGGCCATCATCGAGCACCTGCAGCAGCACGTTGAACACGTCGCTGTGGGCCTTCTCGACCTCGTCAAACAGCACGACCTGATAAGGTCGGCGCCGCACCGCCTCAGTCAGCACGCCGCCTTCCTCATAGCCGACATAACCCGGAGGCGCGCCAATCAGGCGGGCGACCGAGTGCTTCTCCATGAACTCCGACATGTCGATGCGGACCATCGCGGTGTCATCGTCAAACAGGAAGCCGGCCAGCGCCTTGGTCAACTCGGTCTTGCCGACGCCCGTTGGGCCGAGGAACAGGAAGCTGCCAAGCGGCCGGTTCGGATCCTGCAAGCCGGCGCGGGCACGGCGGACGGCCTTGGATACGGCGACAACCGCATCCTGCTGGCCGATCACGCGCTCACCGATAACCTGCTCCATCTTGAGCAGCTTCTCACGCTCGCCCTCCATCATCCGGTCGACCGGAATACCAGTCCAACGGCTGACCACGGCAGCGATGTCATCGGCGGTCACTTCCTCGCGCAGCAGCGCGTTTTCCGAAGCCCCCGCGGCTTCGGCCAGCTGCTTCTCCAGCTCGGGAATGCGCCCGTAGGACAGCTCCCCCGCTTTCGCGAGGTCGCCATTGCGCTGGGCCTGCTCAAGCTCGAGCCGGGCATGGTCGAGCGCCTCCTTGATCTTGCCCTCGGCCGCAATCTTATCCCGCTCGTTCTGCCAGCGAGTGGTCAATTCGGCCGACTGCTGCTCAAGGTTGGCCAGCTCTTCCTTGAGCGCGGCCAGCCGGTCCTTCGACGGTTGATCGCTCTCTTTGGCAAGCGCCAGTTCCTCGATTTTGAGCTGGATGATCCGCCGGTCAAGCACCTCGATTTCCTCGGGCTTGCTCTCCACTTCCATGCGGATGCGCGAGGCGGCCTCGTCCATCAGGTCGATGGCCTTATCGGGCAGGAAGCGGTCGGCGATGTAGCGGTTGGACAGGGTCGCGGCGGCAACGATCGCGTTGTCGGCGATCCGCACGCCATGGTGCAGTTCATACTTTTCCTTGAGCCCGCGCAGGATCGAGATCGTGTCCTCAACCGTCGGTTCGCCCACGAAGACCGGCTGGAACCGCCGCTGCAAGGCGGGGTCCTTCTCGACGTACTTCTGGTATTCATCGAGCGTGGTCGCGCCGATACAGTGCAGTTCGCCGCGGGCCAGCGCGGGCTTGAGCAGGTTGGAGGCGTCCATCGCGCCCTCGCCCTTGCCCGCGCCGATCAGGGTGTGCATCTCGTCGATGAACAGGATGATCTCGCCCTCGGCGCCCTTGACCTCGTCAAGCACGGCCTTGAGCCGCTCCTCGAACTCACCGCGATACTTTGCCCCGGCGATCAGCGCGCCCATGTCGAGCGACATCAGGCGGCGATCCTTCAGGCTGTCAGGCACGTCGCCATTAGCAATGCGCAGTGCCAGGCCTTCGGCAATAGCGGTCTTGCCCACGCCGGGCTCACCGATCAGCGCCGGGTTGTTCTTGGTCCGCCGGGCCAGAATCTGCACGGTGCGGCGAATTTCCTCGTCACGACCGATCACCGGATCGAGCTTGCCGTCGCGCGCCGCCTGGGTCAGGTCGCGGGCGTACTTCTTCATCGCATCGTAAGCGTTCTCGGCACTGGCATTGTCCGCCGTCCGACCTCCGGTTACTTCCTGGATCGCGGCTTCAAGCTTCTGCGCGTCGACACCCGCCGCCTTCAGCGCCTGTCCGGCAGGATTGGTTGCCGAGAGCGCCAAAGCCTGCAGCATCCGCTGGACTGAAACGAAGCTGTCACCTGCCTTGGCGGCCAACTGCTCGGCACTATCGAGCAGACGCACCGAGTCATTTTCAAGCCCCGGGGGGGACTGCGCACCGCCACCTGAAACTGCGGGGATCTTGGCCAGCGCCTCATCCACCCGGGCCTGCGCAAGCGCGGGATTGCCCCCCGCACGCTGGATCAGCCCGGAGGCCATACCCTCGCCGTCTTCCAGCAAGGCCTTCAAGATGTGCTCAGGGGTGATCCGCTGATGATTCAGGCGGATCGCCACGGTCTGCGCCGACTGCAAAAAGCCCTTGGCCCGGTCGGTAAACTTTTCGAGGTTCATCGGTGTATCACCCTCCTGTCACACCAACAGGTAGTGTTGCTTTTCGGCAACACAAGAGGGTGGGCACGAAAAGTTCGCCGATACCAGGCAACCCCGCCCGAATGGCAAACCATGCGGCCCTCCTCTCATCGAAGCGCCGCATGGTTTCACTACTTCATGATGTGATCAAGGTTTCCAGTTGCGGGCGAGCTCATCAAGCAGCCTTACCCCGAAGCCGGTCGCGCCCTTGGGCGCCAGTGGTCGGGCCGTGTCGCTCAATTCGCTGCCGGCGATGTCGATATGCGCCCACGGAGTGGCCGGATCGACGAAGTGGCCGATAAAGTGTGCGCCATGTCCCGCGCCCGGTGCTCCGCCCTCGGTCCCGTGCTTGATATCGGCCACATCTGACTTCAAATCATCGGCATAATTGGGGTGGAGCGGCAGCCGCCAAAGCGCTTCACCGGTGCGTTCCCCGGCAGCCATCAGCGCGCCGACCAGCGACTCGCTGCGACCGAACAGACCGGCATATTCGTCACCCAGCGCGGTCACCTTGGCGCCAGTCAGGGTGGCCACATCGATGATCGCGGCCGGCTTGCGCGTGGCCGCGACATATTCGATCCCGTCGACCAGCACCATGCGCCCTTCGGCATCGGTATTGATCACTTCGGCGGTCTTTCCGCTCATCGTACGGACCACGTCACCGGGGCGCTGGGCGTTGCCATCGGGCATGTTTTCGGCCAGCGCGGCGACTGCCACCACGTGGACCGGGGCCTTGCTCTTGGCCAGGCTGAGCGCCGCCCCCACCACGGCCGCCGCCCCCGACATGTCGGCCTTCATCCGCCACATGCCGGCCCCGGGCTTGATCGAGACACCGCCGCTGTCAAAGGTAATGCCCTTGCCGACCATTGCCAGCGGGGCGGCATCGCTGCCCTTGTACGTTACGAGCAGCAGGCGCGAGCCGCGCGGGCTACCCTGCCCCACGCCAAGGATCGAGCCCATGTTGTGCTTGCGCATGGCAGCTTCGTCGAGCACTTCGATCGACACGCCGGGCACGCCTGCAAAGGCTTCCCGGGTGCGGGCCACGAAGCTTTCGGGATAGATCGTGTTAGCCGGCTCATTTGAGAGGTCACGGCTGAACCGGACCGCCTCGGCAGTGGCGGCATGGCGGCCGGTCCATGCGGCCTGGGCGGCGGTGGCTTCACTGCCTACCACGGTCACCGTGCCCGCCGGTGGCGGGGTTTCGGCGCGGGTCTTGTACCGGTCAAACCGATATTGGCCCAGCGCATAACCCAGCGCCGCATCGGCCATCAGCGCGCCGCTGCCTGCACCAACAATAGCCACTGCAGCCTTTTCGGCACGCAGGTCCTGAGCGGCCTTTCCGGCGGCTTCCATCACGGCTTTGCTGCCGCCGTCCTTACCAAGGCCGACCAGCAGGATCCGTGGCCGCGCGCCGATCCCGCGCAGAGAAAGGACTTCGTTGGACTTCGCGGAGAAGCCGGCAGCGGTCGCGGCGGCTTCGACGCTCTTGCGTTCGGCTGCGGAAAGCGGTGCGGCGGCTGGGATCGTCTTGTCAGACATCAGTACCACCAGCGCAGCGTCAGCCGGGGCAGTCGCCGCAAAGGCAATCGGCCGCTCGGCACTGTTGGCGGCGGTCGAGGCCGGCACGCCAGAACCCATTACCGACTGAGCAAGAGCCGGCGCACCGGGCATAGCAAGAGTTGCAAGGCAGGTTGCAGCCAGAAGCAGGCGCATCGATAAATCTCCCAGTTGTCAGGCCCCCGCCCGTCAGCCCTGCAATTGACCATCTCTATGCAACATTTCAAGGTGGGCGAAAGCCGTTGACAGGCTTTTTCGATGGGGAGCGGTTATGGGCTGGGTGAAGCGCAGTTTATGGGGCCTGGGCGGGGTATTGGCCGTAACAGTGGTCACCCTCGCCAGTTGGGAACCCTACCTTTCCCAACAGCCCGGTCCGCCGCCGCCGCCCCGTCAGTATCAGGCCGAAGTAATACGGGACGAATGGGGCGTGCCCCACATCCTGGGTAAAAGCGATGCCGACGTGGCGTTCGGCACGGCCTGGGCCCATGCCGAAGATGACTTCAGCACCCTGCAGGACGTCGTCGCCATGACCCGTGGCCGTTATGGCGCAATCGCCGGGCGCGAAGGCGCGGGGGTCGATTTTGCCTATCACTTCGTGGATGCACGCGGTGCAGCGGATCGCGGTTATGACCGGTTGCCAGCGGATGTCCGTGCCGTGCTGGAAGCCTATGCCAGCGGGCTCAACCGTTATGCCGCAGTCCACCCCTCAGAGATAAAGCTGGCCAGGCTGTTTCCAGTCAATGGCAAGGACATCGCCACCGGCTTCGCCTTGCGCTTGCCCTTCTTTTTCGGGCTGGACCGGGTCTTGCGGCCATTGACCGAAGCCACAGAGTTCAGCCGCGAGCACGGACCCAGGCTGGATGGCAAGCCCGCTCCGCTGTTTGGCGAAGGGGGTGGAGACCAACTGGCTTCCTCTCGTCCGATGCCGCTGCCGATGGGCGAAACTGCGGAGAACGCCGGATCGAATGCCTTTGCCATTGCCCCGCAGCGCTCAGGAGATGGCGTAACGCGGCTTTTTTCAAACAGTCACCAGCCGTGGCGCGGCGGAGTTGCCTGGTACGAGCTGCGAATTTCGAGCGAACAAGGCTGGAATTTTGCCGGGGCAACCTTTCCCGGATCACCCTTCCCCTTCATGGGCCACAACGCTGAGCTTGGCTGGACCAACACCGTCAACCGGCCTGACCTGATCGACGTTTTCAAGCTTGAGCTCGATTCCATCGGCACCCGCTATCGGCTGGATGGCAAGTGGCAGAAGTTGCACGGCAAACGGGTTTGGTTGCCGGTGCGTTTCGGGCCATTCGTCGTGCCCGTGCCCCGCACCGTCTGGCGCAGCGCGCATGGGCCGGCTCTGGTCAACGCGCGCGGGGCCTTTGCCGTGCGCTATGCCGGGATGGACCAGATCGACAGCGTAACCCAGTACTACCGACTGACCCAGGCCAAGGATTTCGGGCAGTGGCAGGCCGCCATGGCGCTTCAGGCGGTTCCCGCCATCAACTTCATTTATGCCGACAAGGTTGGCAACATTGCTTACTGGTACAATGCTGCCCTGCCGGAACGGCAAGCTGGTCCGGACTGGCGCAGCGTGGTGCCGGGCGATCGTTCAGACCTGATCTGGCAGGGTCCGATCGCCTGGGACAAGGTGCCAAAGCTGGTTAATCCGGCCTCGGGCTATCTGTTCAACGCTAACAACACGCCGTTTGTGGCTGCCGGATCAGGCAGTGAGCTTGATCCTGCGCAGGTTCCGGCAATCTGGGGCGTAGAGACCGACCTGACCAACCGCACGCTGCGCGCAGCCCGATTACTGGCAGCAACGCCCCGGATCGGCCGGGATGAATTGCTGCAGATCAAGTACGACACTGGCTATGAACGGGCCGGCTATGTCGCCTGGATGCTGGATGCAATTGCCAGGCTGGACCTGCGCAACGATCCGGACCTTGCTGCGGCCCAGCGCCTGCTGGCTGGCTGGGACATGACGGCAGATGGACAAGGCAATGGTTCAGATGCGCTTGCGGTAATGGTCCTGGGTCCGGCGATGAAGGCCAGCTACGGCCTTAAGTCTCCACCCGATCCCAAGAAGGTGCTGGCCGAAACTGTGGCCCATCTCAAGAAGCACTTTGGCCGGATCGACCCGCCATTGGGCGAAGTCCTGCGCATTCGCCAGGGCCCGGGCCCGCATGCTGTTGACTTGCCGATGGACGGCGGCGGCGACACGTTGCGGGCCGCGACTGATTGGGATGCCGATCCGGCGGATGGGCGGCTCTCGATCAAGCATGGTGACAGTTTCATCATGCTGATCGAATGGGACCAGGCGGGACAAGTCCGATCGGAATCGATTCAGCCCTATGGCGCGGCGACAACCCGGCCGGACAGCCGGCACTTCACGGATCAGGCGCGGCTGTTCGCCGCCAAGCGCATGAAGCCGGTCTACTTCACCCGCACCCAGATCGAGGCAGCTGCTCGCAGTCGCAAGGTGGTGACAAACCGCTGAAAGTGCTTCAGCCTTCTCTGGAATCGGAAAGAGGAGACTGGTCATGCTGCGGATCGTCATGGGGGCAGGGCTGGCAATGCTGGCTGGCAACGGGCTGGCACAGGACCGCACCGCACAGGGCGATCTTTCGATCACGATCTACAACAATGGCCAGGCGCTGGTGCAGGATGTGCGCCAGGTGAACCTGCCCGCCGGCAAATCGCGGCAGGAGTTCCCCGACGTTTCCGCCCAGATCCGCTCGGAAACGGTAACGCTGGGGGGCGAAGGCTTTGGGATTGTCGAGCAGAACTTCGACTATGACCTGCTTTCACCTTCCGCGTTGATGGAGAAAGCGGTCGGGCAGACGGTAACCCTGCTCCGCACCAATCCAGCGACGGGAGCCGAAACGCGCGAGCGGGCCACGGTCCTGGCGGTCAATGGCGGCGTGGTGCTGAAGATCGGCGAGCGGATCGAGGTGCTGCGTGACGACGGCCTGCCGGTGCGGGTGATCTTCGATGCCATTCCGCCAGGCCTGCGCGCCCGTCCGACATTGAGTGTTACCGTCGATGCCGATCGCGCTGGTGCGCGTCCGCTGTCGCTAAGCTATCTGACCCCCGGCCTCGGGTGGAAGGCGGACTATGTCGCCCTGTTCGATGAGAAGGCCGGCAAGATTGATGTCCAGGGCTGGATTACCCTCAACAACTCGACCGGAACCACGTTCAGCAACGCCCGTGCCTTGTTGGTGGCGGGCAGCGTAGGCCGGATCAGCCAGTCGCCGGCGGTCTATACCGGGCGCGGTAGTCGCCCGCGCGGCAATGTGGCCGGTACGGAAAGCGGCAGCAGCGAGCGGCTGGGCGATTTTCACGTCTATCCGATCAGCGGCCGAACCACGATCGCCAATGCCCAGACCAAGCAGGTCAGCTTCCTTGATGCGGTGGGTGTACCGGCGCGGCGCGGCTATGAATTCCGCAACGGCTGGCAATCCAATTCTGACGAGGCAGAGAGCGCGGCTTCAATCCTGAAGTTTTCAAGCGCGCGCCAGGGCGGGATTGGCGAGGCACTGCCTGCCGGAGTGGTGCGCGTCTATATGCGTGACAGTCGGGGCCAGGCACAGTTTATCGGGGAAAGCGACATTCCGCACACTCCGGCCGGGTCATCGCTGGCACTGCGCACCGGCGATGCCTTTGACGTGAAGGTGCAGCCGGTGGTCGAAAAGCGCGAAAGCATCACCACCGACGAATGGGAGAGGTTCGCTCGCTGGAAAGTGACCATGCCCGATGGTGCGGTGCGCGAAGGCTATGCCGAACGGCCCAAGCAATACTGGCGCACCCATATGAAGTACATCGTCACCAACGCCAAGCCGGAGCCGGTCACGGTCGACGTGGTCCAAGGCGGGTTGGGCCAATGGTGGTGGTGGCGCGATGTCCGCGTGCCGCAGGAAAGCATCAAGGGCGTACAGGACAGCGCGGACGAACGCCGCTGGGAAGTGCCCGTACCGGCCAACGGCAAGGTCGAACTGACTGTGACCTTCCTGACCCCCTGGTAAGCCGTGAAACGGTTTTCCGCCCTGCTGCTGTTGCTCGCCAGCCCGTTGACGGCAGAAATGGCTGTGCCGGTGGTGGTATCCACTGCGCCGGACCAGGTCGCGGTGACGCTCTATCGCGACCCCGATCGCGGGGATGAACCGATCGACAATGAGGAACCCTCATCACTGGCGCTGATCGTTGAAACCCGCACCGTTACCTTGCCGGCCGGAGTGGCGACCGTCCGCTTCGAGGGCGTTGCTGGCGGGATCGTGCCGCAGAGCGCGATCATGTTCAACGCTGCCCCGCGCGAGCGCAACCGCGATACGGCACTGCTATCGCAAGGCGGGCTGATCGATGCTTTTACCGGCCAGCGCGTGAGCCTGCGCCGGACCGACCCGGCAACTGGCAAGACGGTTGAAGAAAGCGCCACGGTCCGGTCAGCCGCCGACCGGTTGGTCATCAGCACGCCGCGCGGGATTGAGGCGCTATACTGTTCGGGCCTTAATCAGACACTGCTCTATCCGGCTGTCCCGCCGACGCTTTCGGCAAAACCCGTACTGTCGCTGACGACTCGCGACCAGACCGGAGGAAAAGTAACGATTACATTGGCTTACCTCGCCACCGGGTTCGACTGGGATGCCAATTATGTCGTAACCATAGCGCCAGACGGCGGGACAGTCGGACTGCTCGGCTGGCTGACCATGGCCAGCGCCGATGAAACCAGCTTCGCCGATGCTACGCTTGCCGCTGTGGCCGGCCGGATCGAGCGTTCGGACAAGACGGAGGACAGTACGCCGGATTATGCGCGCTGGGCAGCGAACACTTTGGACCGCAGCTGGGGTTGCTGGCCGGCGGGTACCACCAGCTCATCAGGGCAGCCGCCGATCGCCCTGCCTCCGCCCTTGGCGATGCCGATGCTACCGGCGCCGATCATGATGGCCATGGAAGATTCCAACATCATCGTCACCGGAAGCCGCCTCCGGAATGCCGGCCAGAGCGCAGCCGTGGCGGTGACGGCGGTGTTGGAGGGCCTCGGCGATCTCAAGCTTTACCGTGTGCCAATCCCGGTGACAGTGGCGGCCCGTTCGCAGAAGCAAGTGGCGTTTCTGGCCAAGGACCGGATCAAGGGTGTGTTGACCTATCGTTCCCGGATCGATTGGACGACACCGGAAGACCCCCAGATTCTGTTCCGCTTCAAGAACAACCAGGCTGATGGACTGGGTAAACCGATGCCGGCAGGAAGGCTGGTATTCTACCAGGACGGTCCCCATGGTCCCATGGTGATGGGTCAAGGCACCCTGCCCGACAAGGCCGTGGACGAAGAAATCGAACTGGAAATCAGTGAAAGTGAGGAAGTCACTGTTGAGCACGAGGAGATCGCTGCCGATCACAACGGTAAATGGGCCGACAATCAGGTGACGATCAGCAATGCCAACCCCTTTGCCATCCGGTTCGAGCTGGAGTTCCCGACCGGTGGCGACATGCGCTATTCCCGCATTTCCAGCCGCACCGAGCGCAAGCCGGGCAAGCAGGTTGCGGTCTTGATCGTGCCGGCAAATGGCGAGCAGAAGCTGACCTATCGGACGGCCGAGATCCCGAGAAACGCCGACGAGGGTTGACCGCCGCCCGCACCATTTGGCGTTTGGTCGAAAAATTGGATGCACCGTGCTGGCCTTGGCCACGGCACTTGCTAAGCTGGCGACAGTCTATTCGGGGATCGATCAATGCGCCGTCTACTTGTACCTTCGCTGCTGGCCCTGTCGCTTTCGGCCTGCGCCAATGCTTATGCCGCTCCCGGTGGTGCTGCGCCGTCACCTGCGCCAAAGCCTGCGGCACCCGCCAAGGCCGAACCGGCTCCGCTCAGCCAGCTCGTTGCCAAGGTCGACATCCCCTATGAAAGCTTCACGCTCGACAATGGCCTGACCGTGCTGGTCCACACCGATCGCAAGGCGCCGATTATCGGGGTGACGACCTATTACCGCGTCGGCTCCAAGCACGAGCCGCGCGGCCGCACCGGTTTCGCCCACCTGTTCGAGCACCTGATGTTTGGCGGATCGGAAAACGTCGAAAACTTCGATGTGCCGCTGGAAGCCGCCGGATCGACCAGCACAAATGGCTCAACCTGGTATGATCGCACCAATTACGTCCAGACCGTGCCCAAGGGCGCGCTCGACCTGGCGCTGTTCATGGAAAGCGATCGGATGGGCCACCTGCTCGGCGCGGTTACCCAGGACAAGCTCGACAAGCAGCGGGGCGTTGTCCAGAACGAAAAGCGGCAGGGCGATAACGAACCCTATGGCCTGGTCGAGTACCTGATCGGCGAAGGGCTGTTCCCGGTTGGTCACCCCTATCGCCATTCGACCATCGGCTCGATGGCCGATCTTGACGCCGCCTCGATTGCTGACGTGCGCAAATGGTTCATCGACAACTATGGGCCAAACAATGTCGTGCTGGCGCTGTCGGGTGATATCGATGTCGCCACAGCCAAGGCCGCGGTGCAGAAGTGGTATGGCGACATTCCGCGCGGCCCTGCGGTGCGCAAGGTGGAGGCCGGGCCGGTCACCCTGGCTGCACCGATCCGCCGCGAAATGACGGACCAGGTTCCGGTGACCCGAATTTACCGGGTGTGGAGCGGGCCGGGCCTCAACGATACCGATGCTCAGGCCCTCGATGCCGGGATGCGCGTGCTGGGCGGCCTCTCCAGCTCGCGGCTCGACAATGCGCTGGTCCGCAGCGAGCAGCTTGCGGTATCTGTCACGGCATCGGTCTGGCAGTTCGAGCAGACCAGCTTCCTGCAGGCGACGATGGACGTGAAGCCCGGCGTGGACCGGGCCAAGGCGGAAGCCCGGCTCGATCAGCTAATCGCCGAGATGATGGAAAAGGGCCCGACGGAAGACGAGCTGCGCCGCGCGGCAACCAGCGCCGTATCCAGCCAGCTCTATTCGCTTGAGCAAGTCGGCGGGTTTTCCGGCAAGGGCGCGCAGCTCGCCGAAGGGCTGCTCTATTCGGGCGATCCGGCCCAGTTCAAGAAGGACCTGGCCC
>JBIIDJ010000051.1:0-18135 GCA_044238415.1 Novosphingobium sp. | reverse complement strand
TACCTCGCCAGCCGCGCGGGTGACTACGTGGTCGGCACGACGATCCCGATCGACGGCGGCATCGTCAACGGCTGGGTGCCGGAAGTATTCAACGATCCTTCGGGCGGGCACTGAGCCCGTCCCGAGCGGTCGGGATCAGTCCTTCATCAGTCCCCGCACGAAGCCAATCAGCCCGGTCTGGCGGGCGCGCTTCATTCGTTCGGCGTGGAGGATTTCGCAGACCTGGGTGTAGCAGGCTTCGACATCGTCGTTGATCACGACATAGTCATAGCCGTCCCAGTGGCTGATTTCGGCCCGGGCGCGCTCCATCCTGGCAGTGATCACTTCGGCGCTGTCGGTGCCCCGACCGGTCAGGCGGCGGCGCAACTCGTCGATGGAGGGCGGCAGGATGAAGACCCGGACCACGTCCTGCTGGTCCTTCTGGTAGAGCTGCTGAGTTCCCTGCCAATCGATATCGAACAGGTAATCGCGCCCTTCCTTGAGCCCGGCGCGGATCTGGGCCTTGGGCGTGCCATAGGAATGGCCGAACACCGTGGCCCATTCGTAAAACTCGTCGGCCTCGACCATCCGGTCGAAATCGGCCTGGTCAACGAAGTGGTAATGGACCCCGTCGACCTCGCCCGGGCGCATCGGCCGGGTGGTGGCGGAAACCGAAAGTGCAATTTCCCTGTCGCGATCGAGCAGCATCCGGCTGATCGTGGTCTTCCCTGCGCCCGAGGGCGAGGACAGGATGAACATCAGCCCGCGGCGCTGGAGGGTGTCAGATGATGCCATGCGCTCCATTCGCGCATGGCGGGGCGGTGATCAAGCCTTCGGCGGGTCTTTTTGCCCGGTTGGCCGCTCGGCCGCCTTTAAGGCCTTTCGCCGATCATAAAGCTTCTTGGCGACCAGCCCGGAGGTGACGATGATCGCCCCGGGCACGGACTGGGTGGCGGCGCGCATCGCGACCAGTCCGACCAGCCCGCTCAGGATATTGCGCTTACCCTCGCCACTGGCCGGTGCATCGGGCAGGGTCTTATCGATCACTGTGTTGATCAGGCGACTTCCCCCCTGCCGCAGCAACCGGCCGAGCAGGTGGTTCACCGAGCTCATTTCTTGCGTCCGAAGTCGACCGAGACGACGTTCGAACCCGGTTCACCGCCCCCGGCAGGACCCGGCCCGTCATTCTCGGCATCGTCGTGCGGCTCGGGCTCGTCATCCGGCCCCTGGGCCTGGAACTGCAGCCCGAAATCGACCGCCGGATCGACAAAGGCCGTGATCGCGGAAAACGGCACATCGAGCTTGGTCGGAATCTGGTTGAACGAGAGGCCAACAGTAAACCCGCGCTCATCGACGCCCAGGTCCCAGAACTTGTTCTGGAGCACGATCGTCATCTCATCCGGGAACCGCTCCTTGAGGTGTGGCGGGATTGAGACGCCGGGAGCGCCGGTCTTGAAGGTGATGTAGAAATGGTGGTCGCCCGGCAGCGTCCCGCCGCTGGCCACGATCTGGCCCAGCACCCGGCCGACCACGGCCCGCAGTGCCTCCTGCACGATCTCGTCATAAGGGATCAGGCTATCGGGGGCAGTGTCGCTCATGGGCTTCAAGTGGCTTTGCCCGCGCCGCTGGTCAAGGGCAAAGCGCTTGCGTGGCGCGCTATCGGGCCTATAGGCCAGCGCCATGCGCACCGGACGGATCGCCCGCAAGACTCACGAAACCGACATTCTCGTCGAAGTGAACCTCGACGGGACGGGGGCCTATGACGTCTCCACGGGGATTGGGTTCCTCGATCACATGATCGAGCAGTTCAGCCGCCATTCGCTGATCGACATCACCTGCCATGTGAAGGGCGATCTCCACGTCGATCAGCACCACACCACCGAGGACAGCGCGATTGCGCTGGGCCAGGCAATCGCGAGTGCACTGGGCGACAAGGCCGGGATCGGCCGTTACGGCACGGCCTACAGCCCGATGGACGAGGCCCTGGCCCGCGTGGCGCTGGACATTTCGGGCCGGCCCTGGCTGGTGTGGAACGCCAAGTTCACCCAGGAGCGACTTGGCGAGATGGATACCGAGCTGTTCGAGCACTGGTTCCAGTCGATCGCCCAGGCGGTGGGCATCACGCTCCACATCGAGCTGCTTTACGGCACCAACAACCACCACATTTGCGAAGGCATCTACAAGGGTTTCGCCCGGGCGATGCGCCAGGCGGTGGAGCTTGACCCGCGCAAGGGCGGGGCGATCCCATCGACGAAGGGTCAGCTCGGTGGCTGAGGTCCTCGCGCTGATCGATTACGGCGCGGGCAATCTTCACTCGGTGGCAAATGCCCTCAAGGCCGCCGGGGCCGAGAGCGTTAAGGTTACTGCCGATCCCGATGTGGTGCGTGCGGCGGACCGAATCGTGTTGCCTGGCGTCGGCAGCTTTAAGGCCTGCGCGGAAGGGCTGCGCGCCATTCCCCACCTTGTCGAGGCGATGACCGAGCGGGTGCAGATCGGCGCGGCACCGTTTCTCGGGATTTGCGTCGGCATGCAATTGCTGGCCTCACGCGGGGTCGAGCACGGGGTGACCCTGGGGCTTGACTGGATCGGCGGTGAAGTGCGGCTGATCGAGCGGACCGATCCGGCGATCAAGGTGCCGCACATGGGCTGGAACGATGTGATCGTGCGCCCGCACGCACCGCTGCTCGACAATGGTGAGGGCTATTTCCTGCACTCCTATCACTTCGTACCCGATAATGGGCGCCATGCCCTGGCCATGACCGATCACGGCGGCGGGCTCGCGGCTGCAGTTGGTCGCGATACGATCATGGGCGTGCAGTTCCACCCTGAAAAGAGCCAGGCCTATGGTCTGGCCCTGCTCCGCGCGTTCCTGGACTGGAAGCCATGATTGTTTTTCCCGCCATTGACCTCAAGGCCGGCCAGGTTGTCCGCTTGTCCGAAGGCGATATGGACCGGGCGACAGTCTATGGCGACAACCCTGCGGCCCAGGCGCAGATCTTTGCCGCTGCCGGATCGCAGTTCCTGCATGTGGTCGATCTCGACGGCAGCTTTGCCGGTCGGACCGAGAACCGCGCGGCGGTGGAAAGCATTCTCGATGCATTCGACGGCCATGTTCAGCTCGGCGGCGGGATCCGCACGCGCGAGGCAGTAGAGGGCTGGTTCGATCTGGGCGTCAGCCGCGTGGTCATGGGCTCGGCCGCGCTAAAGGACCCGGAGTTCGTGAAGGACATGGCGCGCGAGTTTCCCGGCGGGATCGTCGTCGCGGTTGATGCCCGCGACGGCATGGTCGCGACCGAGGGCTGGGCCGAGGTCTCCGACGTTCCTGTCGTCGATCTGGCCCGCCGGTTCGAGGATGCCGGCGTTGCCAGCCTGCTGTTCACCGATATCGGGCGCGATGGCCTGCTCAAGGGGGTCAATATCGACGCAACCGTCGAACTGGCCCGGCAGGTCGATATTCCGGTGATCGCCAGCGGCGGCGTAAAGGGCCTGGATGACATTCACGTCCTATCGCTCCACGCTGTTGACGGGATCGAGGGGGTCATCACCGGGCGGGCGCTGTACGAAGGCCGGCTCGATCTTGCCGCCGCGATCGCCATGGCCAACCGGGGCTGAGCCATGACCGTCCGCATCCGTGTCATTCCCTGTCTCGATGTTGCCGATGGCCGGGTGGTCAAGGGCGTCAACTTCGTCGACCTGCGCGATGCCGGCGATCCGGTCGAACAGGCCCGTGCCTATGATGCGGCCGGGGCCGACGAACTGTGCTTCCTCGATATTTCCGCCAGCCATGAAGGGCGCGGGACACTGCTCGATGTGGTGCGGCGCACAGCGGAGGTCTGCTTCATGCCGCTCACTGTCGGCGGCGGGGTCCGCGCGGTCGAAGATGCCCGCGCGCTGCTGCTCGCCGGGGCAGACAAGGTGGCCGTCAACAGCGCGGCCGTCGCGCGGCCGGAAGTGGTGTCCGAGATCGCCGAGCGCTTCGGCAGCCAGTGTGTCGTCGCCTCGGTCGATGCGCGGCGGCAGGGCGATCACTGGGAGATTTTCACGCACGGTGGACGCAAGGCGACCGGCATCGACGCGATCGCGCACGCTGTCCGACTGGCCGAGCTGGGTGCCGGGGAGCTGCTCGTCACCTCGATGGACGGCGATGGGACGAAAGCAGGCTATGATCTCGCGCTGACCCGCCGAATCGCCGATGCGGTGTCTGTGCCCGTGATCGCCAGCGGCGGGGTGGGTACGCTTGATCATCTGGTCGAAGGGGTAACCAAGGGCCATGCCAGCGCCGTCCTGGCGGCCTCGATTTTCCATTTCGGCCAGCACACCATTGCTGAAGCCCACGCGGCGCTGCGCGCCGCCGGACTTCCGGCCCGCAGTTAATGAGTCGGATCAGTTTACAATCAGTTATGCTGCCAGCCGAGCATTAACTACGTAACTACCCTTATTCTGCGGCTCGGCATGCTATGGCACGACGCTTGCCTAAACCAATGCAATGACTCGGTTTTCCGTCTTGCTCAGGGCCTGGCCGCAGGTCCTGATCGTCTTGCTGATGCTGGGCGCCGATGCCCCGGCCTTGGCCAGCGAGGGCGCGCGGCAAGGCTTTACCATTCCTGACCCCAGTGCGGCCACGCTGCTGGCGCTTGGCGTGCTTGGCGTGATCGTCGGCCGCAGCGGCGGCAAGCGCCCGCCGCGCGACTGACTGCTTGACCCGCGCGCTCTGCCGCCGCATTCCGGCAGGCGATGAGCGCACCCGATACCCTATCCCGGCTGGCCGCCACCATTGCCGCGCGGCGCAATGCCGATCCCGCTTCGAGCTGGGTTGCCAAGCTGCATGCACGCGGGGTTCCCGTCATGGCGCGCAAGCTGGGCGAGGAAGCGATCGAAACCATCACCGCCGCGCTGACCGGCACCCGCGAGGAACTGGTGGGCGAGGCGGCGGACACCATCTTCCACCTGCTGGTTCTGCTCGATGCCAAGGGGGTGCCGCTTGACGAGGTGCTGGCCGAACTCGAGCGCCGCGAAGGCACCAGCGGGATTGCTGAAAAAGCCGCAAGAAGGCCTGACTGATGCCGATCGACCCAAGCCTGCCCTATGACGATCAGAACGTTTTCGCGAAGATTCTGCGCGGCGAGATTCCCAACCGTACGGTCTATGAAGACGAATGGTCGCTGGCCTTCCATGACATTAACCCGCAGGCGCCTACCCACGTGCTGGTGATCCCCAAGGGTCACTATGTCAGCTGGGATGACTTTTCGGCCAAGGCATCGGCCGAAGAGATCGCCGGGTTCGTTCGTGCCGTGGGCCATGTGGCGCGTTCACTCGGACTGTTCGAGCCGGGGTACCGGTTGCTCGCCAATATCGGGCAGCATGGGCACCAGGAAGTCCCCCATCTGCATGTCCATTTGTTTGGGGGCAAACCATTAGGCCCGATGCTGGCGCGGTTCGACTGATCCGGCGCTTGCCCTGCGAGTCGCGCAGCGGCTAAGAGTCTGTCCACAATGACGTCATTACCTGCCCCGCCCAGCGGCCGCATTGACGGCACGCTCCACCGGTTCGCGGTGCGCGCCTATTTCGAAGATACCGACCTGTCCGGCGTGGTCTATCATGCCAATTACCTGCGCTGGTTCGAACGCGCTCGCAGCGATTTCGTGCGGTTGCTCGGGATCGACCAGCGCGCCGTGAACGAAGCGGGCGAAGGCGCCTTTGCCGTGGCCGATCTGACCATCCGCTATGCCGCTCCGGCCCGGCTGGATGATGCCGTGCTGATCGAGACCACTTGCGAGGAGCTGGGTGCCGCTTCGTGCCGGATGCACCAGATTGCGCGGCGCGAGGATGGCCTGTTGCTGGCCGAGGCGCGGCTGCGCGTCGGCTTTGTTGCGCCTGATGGTCGCCCGCGCCGCATGCCCGCGGCCTGGCGCGCTGCCTTTGCCACCATCATGCCGGCCAAACCGGCTCAAGAAGGATCCCAATGACCAGCCTTTCTCTGCTTGCGGTTGCCGCCGCTGCCCCGACCCGGCTCGATCCGATCGAGTTGTTCCTGGCGGCCGACATCGTCGTCCAGTCGGTCATGGCCGGGTTGGTGATCGCCTCGATCTGGGTCTGGGCGATTATCCTCTCCTTCGGGTTCCGGATGCGAGGCATCCGCAAGCGCTGCGACGATTATGAGCGGGACTTCTGGAAGGCGGACGATATCGATGCCTACCAGGCGGAGCGCGGCGGCAAGGCTGCGGGCGAGCTGCCCTCGGCCCGGGTCGTTGCGGCGGGGCTGGCCGAATGGCGCCGTTCAACCGCCGCCCGGGTGATCGATCGCGACGGCACCCGCCAGCGGCTGGCCGCCGTGATGGACAGCGCCGTAGCCCAGGAAGCGGATAAGCTGGCCGAACGGCTCAACTTCCTCGCCACGGTTGGGTCGGTGGCCCCGTTTGTTGGCCTTTTCGGCACAGTCTGGGGGATCATGAATTCGTTCTTCCAGATCGGGCTCCAGCAGAACTCCTCGCTCGCCGTGGTCGCGCCGGGGATCTCCGAAGCACTGTTCGCGACAGCGATCGGTCTGTTTGCAGCTATCCCGGCGGTGATTGCCTACAACCGCTTCGCGCACCGGGTGAACCAGCTTGAGGCGCGGCTGCAGCGCTTTGCCGACCGGTTTCACGCCAGTCTGAGCCGCGAACTGGAGGGCCAATAATGGGCATGGGCCTGCCGCAGGCCGCCGGGCGCCGCCGCCGCGCGCGGGCACCGATGTCGGAAATCAACGTGACGCCGCTGGTTGACGTCATGCTGGTGCTGCTGATCATCTTTATGGTCACCGCGCCGCTGCTGACCGCCGGTGTGCCGGTTGACCTGCCGGACAGCCGGGCCAATGCGCTAACCCCTGACCCGTCTCAGGTGGACATCGCCCTGCGCCGCGATGGCCGGCTCTACATTGGCGAGGAAGAGGTGGCTCCTTCCGCCCTGCCCGCCCGGCTCGCCGCTCTGCCGCGCGGCGCCGATGGCAAGCCGCCGCTGGTCACCCTGCGCGCCGACAAGTCGCTCGACTATGGCGACGTGATCGCCGTGATGGGCGAACTCAACCGCGCAGGCTTCAATGCGATCTCGCTGGTCACCGGCAGTTCAGGCGGGGCATCGCAGGACTGACGTCATGGCCACCCGCGCGCTCCGCACTGACGAAGGACTGGCGCTGCTCGTTGCGCTGGCCGCCCATGGCGGGCTGGTAGCCATACTCATGCTGCAGCCGGCCGCACCGCCGCCGCCGCTGCCCGAGCGGATGACCGTGACGCTGAGCGATGACGTGGGACTGACCTCGACCTCGCCGGACCCGACTTCGCAGGCCGCGCCCGATGAAGCACCCGAACTGGGTGAGCCAGCGCCGCCGCCGCCCTTGCCCGCTGCCCGGCCGGAACCCCGGCCTGAACCGGTGCGGCAAGCCGTGGTGCCGCCTCCACCGAAGTCCACCCCCCTGGCGAAGTCGTCCCCCGCTAAGGCTGCACCCGCGACCAAGGGCCCGCCGCCCAAGGAAGCGCCGAAAGGTCCGGCGGCGGGCAGCCGGATCGGGGCCGATTTCCTCAAGGGCACGCCGGGCGCCACGGCCAAGGGGCCGGCCGGGCCGCCGCCGGCCGCCGCAATCGGCCCGGCGGTGCGCTCGGCCTTGTCGGGTGCGATCTCCCGCCAGCTCAAACCGCGCTGGGTCGCACCGCAGGGCGCCGATGCCGAACTGCTGGTCACGTTCCTGACCTGGGATCTCAATCCTGATGGCTCGCTGAATGGCACGCCACGGGTGATCCGTCAGGAGGGCATTACCGACGCCAATCGCGCCCAGGCTGCGCGCCATGCCGAACAGGCAATCCGCGCCGTGCGGCTGGCTGCCCCGTTCAACCTGCCGGAGGAGTTCTATCCGGCGTGGAAGCGCGTGACCGCGTTCCGCTTTGACAGGAAGTTGTCGCAATGAAGCGTACCCTTGTTTCTGCCCTTGCCCTGCTGCTCGCCGGACCGGGCCTGGCCCAGCAATCCATCCCAACGCCGCAGCCGACTGTTGCTGTTCCGGCTGAGGAGGGGCTGACCGGTGAGGTCTCCGATGACAGCGACTGGCAGGATCTTGGCATTGCCATCCCCGCCTTTGCCACCAATGCCGACGTGCCGACCGCGACCAGCGCCGGATCGACTGCGGCGCTAGGCAATGCCCTGGCGCAGGTGATCACCGCCAACCTCAAGAACAACGGCCTGTTCAAGCCGGTCGGGCCCGATGCCCTGCCGCGCCCCGCCTTTGACGAGATCCGTACCCCCGCTTTTGACACCTGGTCCGGGCGGAGCGCGGAGATGCTAGTGCAGGGCTTTGTGCGCCCCGGCGAAGGCGATCAGCTGCTGGTGGGCTGCTATCTCTATGACGTCGCGCTGAAGCAGCAACTGGCCACCGCCGCCTGGCAGGTTGCCCCGGGTGACTGGCGCCGGGCAGCGCACAAGTGCTCGGACATGGTCTATGCCCGCCTGTCGGGCGAGAACCCGTTCTTCGACAGCCGCATTGCCTATATCGCAGAGACCGGACCGAAAGACCGCCGGATGAAGCGGCTGGCAATTATGGACTCAGACGGGGCCAACCATCGCTACCTCACGACCGGCCAGGCAACTGCGCTGACGCCGCGCTATTCGCCTGATTACAAGTCGATCCTCTATCTTAGCTATTTTAACGGCCAGCCGCGGATTTACATCTATGACCTGGAGCGAAACAGCCAGCGCCTGCTGCTCCAGAGCCCCAACCCGCTGTTCGCGCCGCGCTGGTCGCCTGATGGCAAGTGGGTGCTCTATTCGATGGCGATCGCGGGCAATACCGATATCTACAAGATGCCGGCCGGTGGCGGTGCCGCCGTGCGGCTGACCGATACGCCGGGGATCGACATCGGCGGTTCGTTCTCGCCCGATGGCAGCCGGATCGTGTTTGAAAGCGACCGGTCGGGCAGTCAGCAGGTCTATGTGATGAATGCCGACGGGAC
Source organism: Novosphingobium sp. (assembly GCA_044238415.1). Taxonomy (GTDB): domain Bacteria; phylum Pseudomonadota; class Alphaproteobacteria; order Sphingomonadales; family Sphingomonadaceae; genus Novosphingobium. The sequence goes on along the minus strand of JBIIDJ010000051.1, from coordinate 9,181 downwards.
CGGGCAGCGCCGGATCAGCTTTTTCGGCGGGCGGGCTGCCACGCCGGAATGGAGCCCGCGTGGCGATCAGATCGCCTTCACGCACATCGCCGGCAACTTCCGGATCGCGACGATGGATCCCGTAGGCCAGGGCATGCGCTATCTCACCGACTCATGGCAGGACGAGGCTCCGACCTGGGCCCCGAACGGACGCATTGTGCAGTTCTTCCGCACGGCGCGCGGCAGCGGCAAGGCCTCGCTGTGGCAGGTCGACCTGACCGGCCGCAACGAGCGGCGGCTGGCCACCCCGGTTGATGGATCCGACCCGGCCTGGGGCCCACTGCGGCCCTGACCAGGCGGGACCGAATTAGCTATGCGTCAGTTCAATGTGGGTTCACAAACCCGCGCAAAAGGTGGAATGAAGGGGATCAAGGAGAACATGATGCAGCAACGGCATGTTTCACTGGGCTCGGCGATTATTGCCGCCCTGCTGGTTTCGGCCTGTGCCGGCAAGGCACCCAAGACCCTGCCGCCCGATCCCGGAGCCTCGACGGTCACCGAAACCCCGCAGGCCGGGAGCACCGCGCCGGTGCCCGGCAGCCAGGCCGATTTCGTGGCCCAGATGATGGGTCAGGATACCGTCTATTTCGATACGGACCGGTTCAACATCGACAGCGCTGACCAGGCGGCCCTTGCGGCCCAGGCGCAGTGGCTGGCCCGCTACCCCGGCAAGCGTGCCACGATCGAAGGCCACGCGGACGAACGCGGTACGCGCGAATACAACCTAGCGCTGGGTGAACGGCGGGCCAATGCGGCTAAGAACTATCTGGTGACGCTTGGTGTGGACGCTGGCCGGCTGATGACCGTCAGCTATGGCAAGGAGCGGCCGGTTGCACTGGGGTCGGATGAGGAAAGCTGGGCCAAGAACCGCCGTGCAGTGACGGTTACGATCGACTGACGCTTACTGGAGCACCGGGATCAGCTGGCCGATTGCCGGCAGGCCCGGTGTCTCTGCCTGGGCCGACCAGCGCGGCCCGTCGCGGTCCAGCCCGCCATGTGCCGAACCACCGGCGAGCACGACATAGCCGGCCATGGCCAGCACCGAGGCGGCGATCGACAGGGCGAGTTGCTTGCTCATGACGGCGAGGCTCCGACTGGTTTCCCGACCGCATCTGGGGTGGGCCGTGCTGCATTGCAATACGGACCTTTGGCGGCACAATTGTGAATCCCTAATGTATGCGGCTTTCGCTTGCTTGCACCAGTACACCGGGCCTATCGCCGGAGAGATCATGAGTAGAGCACGCCGATCCGATAGCTGGGGCTTTCCGCGCTGGGGCGGCTATGGCGGTGCCCGCGACACGGTCCAGGTGCGGCTTTGCGACCGGGTCGGCTGCACCGACCCTGGGACCTGCCCGGCACCCAAATCCCCCAACAGCCCAGATCGCTGGATGTTTTGCCAGGCCCATGCCGCAGAGTACAATCAGGGCTGGGACTATTTCGCCGGCCTCACCGCCGAGGAAGCGGCCGAGCGTGAGGCGAAGGAGCGCCAGACCCATGAGGGCTACAAGGAATCGGCCCATTATGGCTGGGCCGGCTCGGGTGATGGCAGCCGCAGCCGCGACGAGCTGCGCGCGCTTGACCTGCTCGAGCTGACACCAGACGCCGATTTCGACGCGATCAAAAAGAGTTACCGGACCAAGGCCAAGGCCGTCCATCCCGATCTGCGCCCTGGTGATGAGGATGCAGCCAAGGCTTTTCAAGCGCTACAGTTGGCTTATGAAGTGCTTCGCGCCGCCGAGGAGCGGCGCGAATGGAAAGGCTAATCATTTGATCCGACGTGTGTTGTTGGCCGGACTTCTGGCCGTGGGCCTCACCGCTCCGCTGCAGGCGGCCGAGAAGCCGGCCGACCCTGGCCCTGATTGCCGGACAGCAGGCCCATCGGTTCCGCACAACGCCAGAATGCTGGCGATTTTCGAGGCCGATCAGGCCGACCGGCGGGAGACCGGAGATACCGACTGGGCTGCAGTAAACCGTCGGGATCTTGAGCGCCTAGCCGAAACCGAAGCCCTTATTGCCGCGAATGCGCTGCGAACCGGCCAGGATTTCCTGCACGCGGCGTTCGTGTTCCAGCATGGCAAAGAGCCGCGGTCTTATCTCAAGGCGCACAGCATTGCGCTGGTAGCGATGAAGTGCGGTAATCCCAATGCCGTCTGGATCGCCACCGCCGCGCTGGATCGCTATCTCCAGGCCATCGGGCAACCGCAGGTGTTCGGCACCCAGTTCCGGTTCCCCGATAACGCTCCGGTCACGCAGGAACCCTATGATCGGACCTTGATCGCCGATCCGCTGCGCCGCCAGCTAGGGGTCCCTCCGCTCGCCGATCAGGAGCGACAGCGCCAGCGGTACCAGGCGGAGGTTGAGCGCGGGCCGTGACCGAGCAGTGCGGATCGCCTGAGCTGGACCCGGCCACCCGCCGTGATCGTATTGAGGCCGGACGGATTGTACTGCGCCGGGCCCGGCCCGACGATCTGGCGATGCTCCATGCGGCGATGAGCGATCCGGACGTCATGCGTTACTGGTCAACGCCGCCGCATGGCGAGATCGATACCACCTGGGACTGGCTTGAGGGGATGATCGCGGCTGACCCGGCGATCAGCGATGACTTCATCATCGAGCATGATGGCCAGCCGATTGGCAAGATGGGCTGCTGGCGCCTGCCCGAATTTGGCTACCTGCTGCATCCGGCCTTTCATGGTCGCGGCCTGGCCAGCGAGGCCCTGGCGGCGCTGATCGATTACCTGCGTGGGCGCGGACTGCCGCAGTTGAAGGCTGATGTCGATCCGCGCAACACTGCATCGCTGCGCTTGCTGGAGCGCGCGGGCTTTGCCGAAACCGGTCGGGCCAGCGGCACCTGGCTGGTCGCAGGCGAGCTGTGTGACAGCGTCTACCTGGAACTGGAACTCAGCCCTTCTTGAACCGCTTGATCGTCGCGGAGAAGGCCAGGACATTGCGCCCGGCATCATCGATGATCCCGCGCACGAAGACCACGCTGCCACCGGCGCGCACCACTTCGCCCCGCGCGGTCAGCAGTTTCCCTGGTTCGGCCGCGCCCAGAAACTCGCAATTCATGGTCATGGTCACGCCGTGGACCGAGGTTTCCATGCCGCCACCGATCATGAACAAGGCATAGTCGGCAAAGGTCATCAGCGCGCCGCCGTGCACATTGCCGCCACCATTGCGGTTCTTAGCATCGGGGATGAAGCCGCAAACCACCGGCGCATTGGGGCCTACGCCTTCCGGCTTGCAGTAGAATGGACCGACATGCTCCTCGAAGTGGTCAACCGGTTCCCAGTGATACCAGCCTTTCCACGCCCCTTCGGTGACTGGCCTCAGCCGCCATTGATCGGGTTCCGCGGCATCGGCCGCCAGCTTGTCGTGGGTGTGTTCGCTCATCGGCGGCGCTTCAGCAGAACTCCGCCGCCGCCGCAAGCCTTGGCAGGAGCTCCAGGTTGGCCTTAGCTGCCCTTGCGGATGTCAGCAGCGGTTGCCTCGACCGGGAAGATGACCACGCCGTCAATCAGGCGTGACCAGTCGGTCGTGATCCGTTCGAAGCCGAACAGGCCGCCCGACCGGGCCCCGGCGCGCCGCAGTGTGGCGGTGTTCAGATAGGCGGTCTGTTGCCGGTCGTCCGGAATGGCCAGCCGTTCCAGTGACCCCGGTTCAGCCGGCGGGATGGCACGTGGTGCCGGAAAATCGCGGGTCATGCCCCCCAACGCACTGAAGCCCAGGACAAAGGCCTGGTCGCCGTGGCGCCCGGCCACCAGATTGCCCAGATTGCGGAGCCCCACCCAGCGCTGGGGCGCGGCCACGTCCCGCGCGGTATGGACCGTGGCGGCCCACACGATCACTTTTGTGCCGCGGGGCCAACCGCCCTGCCAGAAGCCCAGCAGATCGAACATGGCCTGATCTCGCGCGGCAAAGAAGGCGCGCGAATCCCGCAGGTCGAGCGCCAGATAGCGACTCAGCATGTCCATCATGGTGCGTCGCTCGCGGCGCTCAATTGGTCCGGGTGGTTCAGGCAATGAGCGGATCGCAGCCAGGCAGGCTTGCAGCACAGGCTGGCGCGCCACTGCAAAGCCCTTGAACAGGTGTTCGCGCATGGCAGCGCGGCAACTGTCCCGCTCGGCAGCCGGCAAGGCCTGGGTCAGTTCGGCTGGGAATCCGAAGTTGGCGTAATCCTGCCCCTGCCCGCCCTGCTGCAGGTCTATTCCGCCCAGTCGGACCTTGCCCTCGTTCGCCCGCGTCGTCAGCCAGGGCAACAGCGGCTGAAACTCGTGGTCATGGCGCCACAGCCCGCCAACGGCCGTGGCCAGCCGTTCCGGCGTAACTGGCTGGCCAGCCCGACGGGCCCGTTCCAGCGCCACGAATTCGTAGAAGCTCGCCTCGAACACCACCGCTGTAAAGCCGCAGCGCTCGACCAGCCGCTCGATCAGCGCGATTTTGAACTGCTCGGTCCGGGCGTCGCCGTGATTGGCCTCTCCCAGCAGTGCGATCCGGCGCGAACAGAGCGCCTTGGTCGCCGCTGCGAGCGCAGGACCGTCATCGGGATGGGCCGGCAGGCGCGCGTGGATCGGCGCGGTCCAGGCTGCGGCAAGCGCCGCCAGGGCCAGGACCGCGCGCGCGATCACACCGCCGCCAGGGCCTGATCGAAGTCGGCGATCAGGTCATCGGCCGCTTCGATCCCGATCGAGATGCGTACCAGATTGTCGGTAATCCCGAGCGCCGCCTTGCGCTCGTCCGGTACAGACAGGTGAGTCATGCTGGCGGGGTGGCTGGCCAGCGTTTCTGTGCCGCCCAGGCTGACCGCCAGCTTGGCGATCTTGAGCGCGTCGAGAAAGCGGAAGCTCTCTGCCTCGCCGCCCTTGATGAACAGGCTGAAGGTGCTGCCGGCGCCGGTGCAGTGCCGGTCAAAGATATCCTGCTGACGCGGGTCGGCGATCATACCAAGGTATCCCAGCCCTTCGACCTTCGGGTGATCCTTGAGCCAGGCGCAGACCTTGGCGGCATTATCGCCTGCGCGGCTCATCCGCAGTTCCACTGTCTCCAGGCTGCGCATCAGCATCCAGGCCGTGTTCGGATCGGCGATCGTGCCCATCGTGTTGCGCAGCATCCGGATCGGATCCATCCATTTCTTCGCACCCGACAGGCCGCCCGCCACCAGGTCCGAATGGCCGCCGACATATTTGGTCAGCGAATAGACCACGATGTCAGCCCCCTGCCGGATCGGTTGCTGCCATAGGGGGCCAAGAAAAGTGTTGTCGATGGCTATCGGTGCACCGGGACACAGCGCATCGCGCGCTGCTGCCACGGCTTCGACATCGACCAGCGCATTGGTCGGGTTGGCCGGGCTTTCGAGGTAGATCATCGCCACCTTGCCACCCTGTTTTGCGGCCAGCGCCTTGCCCTCCTCGAGTTTGGCCTCGATCTCCGCGCGGGTCGCACCGGCCGGGAAATCGACATAGCCCACGCCAAAGCGCGACAGGGTCTTGGCAATGAAGCCTTCGGTCGCGGCATAGAGCGGGCCCGAATGGACGATCACATCGCCGTGATTGCACAGCGCCAGGAACAGCGTGGCGATGGCCGACATGCCGCTGGAAAAGACCAGCGTTTCCTCGGCCCCGTCCCACAACGCCAGGCGGCCCTCAAGGATCTGCTGGTTGGGGCCATTGAAGCGCGAATAGACCAGGCCATCGGTCCCACCCGGGCGCTTGCCGGTGATCCCCTCGAAGAAGCGCTTGCCATCGGCAGCGCTGGGGAAGGCAAAGGTGCTGGTGAGAAAGATCGGGGCCTTCAGGCTGCCTTCGGACAGCACTGGGTCAAAGCCATGGCCCATCATCAGAGTGGCGGGTGAAAGTTCGTGATTGCCGATGCGGGTCACGGCGGGCTTGGGTTTGCGGGTATCGGCCATGCTGGCGTCCTTCCTGTCTCGGCCTTGGCGAAAAGGCGCGGGCGCTCCCAGGAAGGCGGGAGCGGAATGGGCTGCGGGGGCGCTGGCGCACCTAACCTCCGCAGGTGCGCATCTCCTCCCGGTCCCTGATCAGGACTGTCTATCGGCGCGCAAAACTGATTTCAACTGCAACCGGAATCAGGTGAGTGCCGCCACGGCCCAGACTACCCCGACCAGCAGGAACACGCCCGCCAGATCAAGCAGGAGGCCGGCTTTCAGTACCCGCGGCAGGGCAATGTGGCCGGTCGCCCAGGCAATGGCATTGGGCCCGGTGCCGGATGGCAGCATGAAGCCCCAGCTTGCGGCAAGCGCCGCGGGCAGGGCCAGCAGGATCGGGTCGGCCCCCAGCGCGGCGACCAGCGCTGCGACTACCGGCATGATCCCGCTGGCGGCGGCGACATTGCTGGCAAATTCGGTGACCACGATGACGAAAGCCACCAGCACCAGCGCGACAATCGGCAAGGGCACGGACTTCAGCGGCAACAGCATCTGCCCCATCCAGTCGGCCAGGCCCGAAGCTGTCATGCCCATGGCGAGCGCCAGACCGCCGCCGAACATCAGCACTACGTCCCACGGGGCGCGGTTGGCTTCGGGCCAGGTCAGCATGGGCCGGCCGGTGCCATCAGGCAGAACGAACAGCAGCAGGCCGGCGATGACTGCGATAGTCCCGTCGGTCAGCCCGCCCTTGGGAAACAATGGCTCGGTCCAGTACTGGGTCAGCCAGGCCAGCACGGTCAGCAGGAAGATGGGCAGCAGGCGCTTCTCGGCAATGCTCCACTCGGGGTTTTGACGAATGGCGGTGCGCGCGGCGGCGGGATCGAAACTGTCGGCTCCGATGTGCTGGACCTTGCCGATGATGAAGGCGGCCAGCGGCACGGAGAGCAGGACCACCGGCAGGCCATAAAGGCTCCACTCGGCAAAGCTCAGTTCGATCCCCAGCGTCTTTTCGAGCAGACCGGCGGCAATGGCGTTCGTGGGTGAGCCAACCATGGTCCCAAGCCCGCCGATTGATGCGGCGAAGGCAATGCCCATCGGCAGGGCCCCGGCAATCCCCTTGGTCTCGCCATCCTGCACGCCGCCCGAGGCCAGCATGGCCAGCGCCATCGGCATCATGATTAGCGCGGTCGAAGTGTTGGAGATGAACATCGACAGCAACGCCGTGGCGGCCATCACTGCCAGCAGCAGTTGCCAGTTCGTAGCCCCGGCGCGGCCCAGAATTGCCAGCGCCAAACTGCGGTGCAGGCCGGTTCGTTCGATCGCCAGCGCCAGGAAAGCGCCGCCCAGGAAGAGGAACATGATCGGCGAGTAATAGGCGGCCGCCGTCTTGGTCGCATCGGCCACGCCCAGCAGCGGCAGGACCACGAAGGGCAGGAAAGCCGTGGCATAAAGTGGCAGGGCCTCGCTCATCCACCACACCGCCATCCACCAGACCAGCCCGGCAGTGGGCCAGGCCAATGGCGGCATTCCAGTGGGCGCGGCGGTAAGCAGCGTGATCAGAAAGCCCAGCGGGCCAAGCCAAAAGGCGATCCGCTGCGCCGTCATCGCTGCTCCCTGCCTACCGAGCCTTACTTGGGTGCCAACACCATCAGCATCTGACGGCCTTCCATGCGGGGATAGGCCTCGATCTTGGCGTCTTCGGCGGTGTCTTCCTGGACGCGCTTGAGCAAGTTCATGCCCAGCTGCTGGTGCGACAGTTCGCGGCCACGGAAGCGCAGGGTGACCTTGACCTTGTCGCCCTCGCCAATGAACTTGTGAATCGCCCGCATCTTCACGTCATAGTCGTGATCGTCGATGTTCGGACGCATCTTGATCTCCTTGATCTCCTGCGTCTTCTGGTTCTTGCGGGCGAGGTTGGCCTTCTTCTGGGCCTCATAACGGAACTTGCCGACATCAAGGAACTTGGCAACCGGCGGATCGGCGTTGGGCGAGATCTCGACCAGGTCGAGGCCGACGTCGGCAGCCTGTTCGATCGCTTCGCGGGTGTACATGACGCCCAGATTCTCGCCGTTCTCGTCAATGACGCGAACCTTGTCCGAGGTAATCATGTGGTTGTAGCGCGGCCCGCTCTTAACGGGGGGCGCCAACATGCGCCGGGGTGGGGGTGCTATAGTTCCTGCTCCTTGAGGCAATGAATGATGCGCGCGTCCTTAATCGGATTCCGCGCGCGGTGGAAGCGGCGAATTCATGCGGCTTCGCGCCAGACCGGCACCTGCACCAGCTGGCCCCGGACCGGCAGCACGGCATGGACCGCACGGGCGGGCTGCAGGGCGGCAATGATCGCCGGATCGGCCACATCCATCCCGCCAGTAAATGCGCCGAAAGCGGGCAGGATCAGCTTGCGCTCACTTGCTGCCCAACACGGCCGCGAGACCGAGCGGCCGCGCGCGGCGATGCGCAGTTTGGGGTGGAAGTGGCCGGAAAGCTCGGCCCGCGCCTCGCCCGCCAGCGCCTCATGCCGCAGCACCAACGGGCCGACTGCCAGTTCCTCCAGCATGGTGCCTGGTGCTGCCCCGACGTCATGATTCCCGCAGATCCAGACCCAGTCCACCACCCGGGTCAACGCCGCGAGCATCCCGGCAGCGTGGGGTTCTAGCCGACTCGCACCGTCGCCATCGTGAAAATTGTCGCCCAGAGTGAAGACCCGCCGGGCATCGGTCTGGCGGATCGCTGCGGCCACCCGCTCCAGCGTCTCGCGGCTGTCATAGGGCGGCAGCATCTGGCCGAAGCGGGCAAAGAAGCTGGCCTTTTCGAGGTGCAGGTCCGCCACCATGAGCGCCCGTTCGCGCGGCCAATAGAGCGCGCCGCTGTCCAGCAGCGCCATGTCTTCACCCGCGAACGAAAAGGGAACCATGGCTTTTCCTTGCCGGATCGCTCCGGCCTTGGCAAGGGCCGCTCATGACCGACTGGACCCCTCACACTGCCCGCGCCAAGGCCTGGTTTGAAAGCCTGCGCGACCGGATCTGCGCCGAGTTCGAGGCGATCGAGGCCGAGGCTGGCAGCCCGGCCAAGTTCGATTACCTGACCTGGGCGCGCGAGGAGGATGGCAACCCCAATCCCGGCGGCGGCACCCGCGGGCTGATGAAGGGCCAGGTCTTCGAAAAGGTCGGCGTCAACGTTTCGACCGTGCACGGCCGGTTCGCGCCGCAGTTTGCCGGTTCGATCAACGGAGCGAGCGAGGATAACCCGGGCTTTACC